>CAYPDO010000294.1:0-6164 GCA_964409495.1 uncultured Bordetella sp. | reverse complement strand
GCGCCGGCGCCAACGGCATGCTGGCGGCCCAGGCCGCCGCGCGCGCGGCCGCCGATGGCCACACCGTGCTGATCACCACCAACACCACGCATGCCGCCAACGAGCACCTGTACAAGAAGCTGCCCTACGACCCGGTGAAGGACTTTGCCCCGGTCAGCGGGCTGGGCAAGGGCGGCCAGGTGATGGTGGTCAACGCCGCCTCGCCCTACAAGAGCGTGGCCGAGCTGCTGGCCGCGGCCAGGGCCAAGCCGGGCAAGCTGAGCTTCGGCAGCGGCAGCTCGTCCAGCCGCGTGGCGGGCGAGCTGTTCCAGCAGATGGCCGGTGTGGAGCTGCTGCATGTGCCCTACAAGAGCAACCCGCTGGCCATCACCGACCTGCTGGGCGGCCAGATCGACCTGATGATCACCGACACCTCCACCGGCGTGCCGCAGATCCGCGCCGGCAAGCTGCGGCCGCTGGGCGTGTCCACCACGCAGCGGCTGGCGATGCTGCCCGATGTGCCCACGATCAGCGAGGCCGGCGTCAAGGGCTACGACATGGGCTACTGGTTTGCCGCCTATGTGCCCGCCGCCACCCCGGCGCCGGTGGTGACGCGGCTGAACGAGCTGCTGGCCCAGGCGCTGAAGTCGCCAGGTGTCAAGGCCTTCTTCGAGACCAGCGGCGGCGAGCCGTTCCCGACCACGCCCGAGGCGCTGGCCCGCTTCCAGCAGGACGAGTCGCGCAAGTGGGGCAAGGTGATCAAGGCCGCGGGCATCGAGCCCGAATGACCGGCCAGACCGGTCGGGCCGCCAGGGCGCGCCGGTCCGGTCAAGCCGCCAGGGTGGCCAGCGCCTGCACGTAGTCGGCCGCGAAGGCCGCGGCCTGCACATGCCGGCCGCCCTGCACCCGGCATTGCCCCGCCACCCACACCTGGCTGAAGGCCGGCGCCTCGGTGGCGAACACCAGCGCATCCAGCGCATGGCTCACCGGCACGCCCAGCAGGCCCGATGCGGCCATGTCCAGCACCAGCAGATCGGCCCGCGCACCGGGCACCAGGCCCCAGGCATCGAAGCCGGCCGCCGCCGCACCACCGGCCAGGCTGCGGTTGAACAGGCGTGCCGCGGTGGCGCCCAGGCCCAGCTCGGGTGCCGCCGCCACATTGCGCTGGCGCAGCGCCAGGCGCTGGCTGGTTTCCAGCGCGCGCAGCTCGTGCGGCCAGTGGCGCGCCACCTGGCTGTCGGAGCCGATGCTGGTGACAGTGTGGCGCGCCAGCCAGCCCGGCAGGTCGATGATGCCGTCGCCCAGGTTGGCCTCGGTGCTGGGGCAGATCACCACGCCGGCGCCGGCCTGGGCCACGGCGTCCATCTCGGCCGGCGTGGCATGCGTGGCATGCACCAGCTGCCAGCGCGCATCCAGCGCCACATGGCCGGCCAGCCACGCGATCGGGCGCTGGCCGGTAGCCGCCAGGCAGTCGCTCACTTCCGCCGTTTGCTCGGCAATGTGGATGTGGATCGGGCCGTCGTCGCCCTCGCAGCCGCGCAGCAGCGCGGTGATGGCCGCGGGCTCGGCCGCGCGCAGCGAGTGCACGGCCACGCCGGCCGTCACGCCGGGCAGGCCCCAGGCGCGGATGCGCTGGCGCATGGCCAGCACATCGGCCGGGCTGGTGGCAAAGCGGCGCTGCCCGGGGTGCAGCGCCGGCTGGGCAAAGCCGGCGCGCTGGTACAGCACCGGCAGCAGCGTCAGGCCGATGCCGCTGGCCTGCGCCGCGGCTGCCAGCGCCTGCGCCATGGCCAGCGGCTCAGGATAGGGCGTGCCATCGGGCGCATGGTGCAGGTAGTGGAACTCCAGCACCTGGGTGTAGCCGCCTTGCAGCAGCTCGGCATACAGCTGGCCGGCCACGGCCTGCAGCTGGTCTGGCGTGATGCGCCCGGCCACCGCGTACATGCGCTCGCGCCAGCTCCAGAAGTCGTCCTGCGCCGCCTCGCGCCGCTCGGCCAGGCCGGCAAAGGCGCGCTGGAAGGCATGGCTGTGCGCATTCACCAGGCCCGGCAGCACCGGGCCGGGCAGCACGGTGGCGGCGGCGGGCGGCCGGGCCACGCCGGTCTGCACCGATTGCCAGCGGCCATCGCGGCCGGGGCTCAGCAGCACATCGGCCACCCAGCCGCGGCCGGGCAGCCAGGCCTGGGGGGCCCACAGCGGGGCGGTGGGCACCTCAGGCCTCCGGCCGCCAGCCGATCGCGGCGGCGAGCAGGGCGTGCAGCAGCGGCTGCACCTGGGCCGCGCGGTCGTCGCGATAGGCGAAGGGCGGGTCTTCGGAGTCGTCGTTCATGTAGCAGCTCCAGCACATCTCCAGCTGCAGCGCGTGCACGCCCTGTGCCGGCTGGCCGTAGAAGCGCGTGATGTGCCCGCCCTTGAAGCGGCCGTTGGTGATGTGGCTGTAGCGCGGCTGCCCGGCCAGCACGGCCTGCGCCGCCGCCTGCAGGCCGGGCGCGCAGGCGCGGCCGTCGGCGGTGCCCAGGTTCAGATCCCACAGCTTGCCCTCGAACAGCCAGGGCAGCCGGTCCTTGATGCTGTGGCCGTCGAACAGCACCGCATGGCCATGCAGCGCGCGCAGCCGCGCCAGCTCGGCGGCCAGGGCCTCGTGGTAGGGGCGCCAGTAGGCCTGCACGCGCTGCTGCACCTCGGCGTCGTCAGGCGCCTGGCCGGGCTGGTAGATCGCGTCGCCGGTGAAGAATTGCCTCGGGCACAGCCCGGTGTTGTTGACGCCCGCATACATCGGCGCGTTCTCGGGTGGGCGGTTCAGGTCGACGACGATGCGGCTGTAGGTGGGCACCAGCACGCTGGCACCGAGCGCTTGCGCAAAGGCATACAGGCGCGCCAGGTGCCAGTCGGTGTCTTCCACGCGCAGTGCGCGCGGCACCAGGCGCGGCCGCAGGGCCTCGGGCAGGGTGGTGCCCACATGGGGCAGGCTCAGCAACAGCGGCGTGCTGCCGCGGTGCAGCGCAAACACGGGCTCGGCGGGTGGAAACATGCGGTGTTCTCCTAGGCCTGATTCTGCGGGCGTGCCGCCGGGCCGGCATCCGGGGCATCCGGTGCATCCGGCATGGGCAGGGCCTCGGCGGCCAGGTGCAAGGTGCGGCCAGCGGCCACCACGCGCTGCGCCGGTCGCTGGCCGAACCAGTAGCTCAGCTCGGCCGGGTGGTTCAGGTTCCAGGCCACGAAGTCGGCGCGGCAGCCAGGCGCCAGGCGGCCGTGCGTGGCCTGCAGGCCCAGCGCCCGCGCGGCATGCAGCGTGGTGCCGGCCAGCGCCTCCTCGGGCGTCAGGCGGAACAGCGTGCAGGCCATGTTCATCGCCAGCAGCAGCGACAGGCCGGGCGACGAACCGGGGTTGTGGTCACTGGCCACGGCCATCGGCACGCCGGCCTGGCGCAGCGCCGCCACCGGCGGCAGCTGCGTGTCGCGCAGGAAGTAAAAGGCCGTGGGCAGCAGCATGGCCACGGTGCCGGCGCGTGCCATGGCCGCCAGGCCAGCCGCCGACAGGTGCTCGATGTGGTCGCAGCTGAGTGCGCCGTACCCGGCGGCCAGCGCCGCGCCCTCCTGGTTGCTCAGCTGCTCGGCATGCAGCTTCACCGGCAGGCCCAGCGCCCGCGCGGCGTCGAACACCCGCCGCGTCTGCACGGGCGTGAAGCCGATGGTGTCGCAGAAGGCATCCACCGCATCCACCGCATCCACCAGGCCGTCGGCGGCCTGGGCCGGCAGCCAGGCGGCCACGGCGTCGATGTAGTCGTCGGGCCGGCCGTCGTATTCGGGCGGCAGCGCATGCGCGCCCAGCGAGGTGCAGCGCACGGTGAGGCCCAGTTCGGCGCCCACACGGCGCGCCACACGCAGGCAGCGCGCCTCGGTGTCGGCGTCCAGGCCGTAGCCGCTCTTGATCTCCAGCGTGGTCACGCCCTCGACCAGCAGCTGGCGCGCACGGCCCTTGGCCAGGCCGAGCAGCGTGGCCTCGCTGGCCGCTCGCGTGGCGGCCACGGTGGACCGGATGCCACCACCGGCGCGCGCAATCTGCTCGTAGCTGGCACCCTGCAGGCGCTGCTCGAACTCGCGCGCACGGTCGCCGGCATACACCAGGTGGGTGTGGGCATCGATCAGTCCGGGCGTGACCAGGCGGCCGCCCAGATCCACCTCGGCGCCGATGCGCGCGCGCAGACCGGCCGGCAGCGCGCCCAGCGCACCCACCCAGCGCAGCGTGCCGCCTTCGGTGAGCAGCGCGCCATCGGGCCGCCAGCCATAGGGCGTGGTGCCGTCCATCGTGGCCAGATCGGCCTGGCGCCAGAGGGTGAGGGGGCTTGCCGTGTTCATGCTGGGGCCTGTGACGTGGCGGCGAGATCGGCCCACAGCCACCAGGCGCGGGCCTCGGGGGCGGTGGGGGTCCAGCGCCAGGGCGTGGCGGGCAGCGCGGCACGGTCGTCGGCCGGCAGCACCAGGCCCATGCCGGGCCAGGCGAACACATCCTGCCCCGACCCGAGCTGCCCCGCGCCGGTGCTGAAGCAGGCACGCCAGGCGCCCGGCGGCGCCAGCCAGGCCTCATCGGGCCGGGCCAGCGCCATACCGCCCGGCACGCCGCGAAGCATCAGGTTCAGATCACGCGTGGGGCCGCCGATCAGGCTGCCGTCGGGCGCGTCGGCCCCGTCGAAGCCGAGCGGCAGGCTGAAGGGCGTGAGCGCCAGGGCCTCGTGCGGCCAGGCCAGGTTCACGCCCGCCCCCTGCACCACGGCAAACCAGCGCCGCACACCGGAAAAGGGCGAGAACGGGCCGTCGCGCGTGATGTCGGCCAGGCTGATGCGCAGCCGCCAGTGCGATGCCGCCGCGCCGGCCGGCCACACCCGCAGCGTGCGCGTGCTGCCGCCGCCATTGCGCCAGGGCTCGGGCGCCACGGCCTCGGCATCCAGCCACTGCAGTGCCAGGCGGTCACTCATGGCGCGAACTCGCCCTGCACCCGGTAGCGGCTGCCCGGGTGCACCAGCCGCGCCGCGGTGATGGCGTGCTGGGCATTGGTGGTGCGGCGCACCACCACCAGGCAGGGCTCGCTGGCGGCAACGCCCAGCAGCCTGGCCTCGCGCGCGGTGGGCAGGGCGGCCTCGATGCTGTAGCTGGCCTGCCACAGCGGCGCCACCGCCAGCAGGTAGTGCGTGGGCGTGGTCTGGGTGAAATCAACGCCCAGATAGCCCGGCGCGGCGGCGGGGTTCACGTAGCGGTCTTCGCACTGCAGCGGCACCTCGTTTTCCAGGTGCACGATCAGCGTGTGGAACACCGGCTCGCCCAGGCCCAGGCCCAGCTGCGCGGCCACGCCGGCACCGGCCGCCTCCTGCCGCGCCAGGTGCACCTGGGCGCGGTGGCGGTGGCCGCGCTGGCCGATCTCTTCATGCAGGTCACGGATCATCAGCTGCGAGGCCACCTTGCCCAGCTGTGCGGCAAAAGTGCCCACGCCCTGCACCCGGTCCACCAGGCCCTCGGCCGCCAGCTCGCGCAGCGCGCGGCCCACGGTCATGCGGCTCACGCCGAAGCGCTGCACCAGCTCGGCCTCGCTGGGCATCAGCGCGCCGGGCGGGTACTGGCCGCTGGCCAGCGCATCGCGCAGAAACTGCTTCACCTGGGCATAGGGCGCCAGCGCCTGACCCGGATTGCGGGCGGGGCGGGGCGGCGGCGGGCGGGTGGACATGCGGGTTTGCGTGGACAGCTTGCAGCGGCATGCTACTTGCCTTGACTTGTCTAGACAAGTACATTGACCGTACTCCGCACTGCCCAGGGCCACGCCAGATGACCGACCTGTCCACCCCGCGCCCCACCGCCCAGCCCCGCCCGGTGAAAGCCCCCACCGGCAGCACGCTGCACTGCAGGAACTGGCTGATCGAGGCGGCGTACCGCATGCTGCAGAACAACCTCGACCCCGCGGTGGCCGAGAACCCCGACGCGCTGGTGGTCTATGGCGGCATCGGCAAGGCGGCGCGCAACTGGGAGTGCTTCGAGGCCATTCTGAGCAGCCTGGAACAGCTGGGCGAGGATGAATCGCTGCTGATCCAGAGCGGCAAGCCGGTGGGCGTGTTCCGCACCCATGCCGATGCACCACGGGTGCGGTGCTGCTCGCGAAACGGTGTGTTGTGCATTTCGATTTGACCGACGAGTGA
>CAYPDO010000293.1:0-6165 GCA_964409495.1 uncultured Bordetella sp. | reverse complement strand
GCGCCGGCCGGCGGCAGCCATTCGCTGAGCACCTGCCAAAGCCGCATGCGGGTGGCCTCGTCGCGCGGCGGCAGCAGCGCCGCCAGGCCGGCCCAGTCGGCCCACAGCACGCGCGGCATCTGGGCGCGCACGTCCTCCGGCAGCGCAGCGGCGCTGTCGGCCATGGTGCGCAGGTGGCGCTCGATCTCGGGCCGGGCCAGGCGCGAGGCCTCGTACTGGCGGCGGTCCATGTCGCCCAGCAGCACCTGGATGGCCCCGCCGGCGTCGAAGAAGTTGGCCAGCAGCGAGGCCACCACCATGCGCTGCATGGTGTCGCCCGGCGGCGGCGCCGGGGCGTTGCCCGGCGTGCTCATCGGGCCCCCTGCAGGCGCGCCGGCCCGTCAAGCAGGCGCGCCTGCCGGGCCAACGCGGACGGGGCGGGATCGATACGCAGCGGCATGGGGCACCGGAACATGGCAGCCGGCAGGCTGGGGGGTGGACGACAGGGCAGGGGCGAGCCCGCAGCCATGTTAGCCAAGCCGCCCGCTCGGCGCTCCGCGCCAGCCAGCCGGTCAGTCCTCGACGCTGAAGCTCAGGCCCGCATTCGCCTGCAGCCGCGCGATCAGCGCCGCCCCCATGGCCGGCGCGGTGGTCCAGATGCCGCCAGGCAGGCCGCCGGCATCGGTCAGCAGGCACACCGCGCTCTCGGCGATCATCTTGCTGGTGGAGCCGTAGCCGGGGTCCTTGTCGCCGCTCACGCCCACCGCCAGGCGCTGGCCCTGGGCGTCATCGCCCAGAAACAGCACGTCATAGAAGCCGGCCTCGCGCTCGGCCTTCGACGGGCCCTCGCCCGGCTGGGGGCCGCCCTCGCCGCCGAGCGACTTGTCGGCCGCCACGGCCTGGGCCGTCTGCTCGCCGCGCGCGCCGGGGCCGGTGACCAGCATCTCGTCGTAGGCAAAGTCTTTGCCCCAGGCATGGCCCAGCAGCGCGTTGGAGCGGTGCACGTTCTTGGTGTTGATGGCCGCCATCACGAACGGCGCCACCCACACGCCTTCACCGTTCACCTGGCCCAGCGCCTCGTCGAGCATCGGCTTGTGGCCCGGCGGCTGCTTCGGGCCCTCGAAGCCCGGTGTCAGCGCGAAGGGGCTGCGCAGCCAGTCGAGCACGCGGGGGTCTTGCGCGGCGGCGGCCATGGTGGCCTTCAGGCTGGCGGCGGTGCCACCCGAGAAGCTGCCCTTCATCTTGCGCACGCGGCCACGCACGCGGCTGGCGGCATGGCCGTACCTGGCCTGGAAGGCCTGCTGCAGGTGGAACACGCCCAGGTCGAAGGGGATCGAATCGAAACCGCACGAGAACACGATGCGCGCGCCGCTGGCCCGGGCCGTGGCCTCGTGGGCGTCGATCATCTGGCGCATCCAGGCCGGCTCGCCGCACAGGTCCACATAGTGCACACCGCTGGCCGCGCAAGCCGCCACCAGCTCGTTGCCATACAGCTGGTAGGGGCCCACGGTGGTCAGCACCAGGCGGGTGCGGGCCATCAGCGCACTCAGCGAGGCCGGGTCGGCCAGGTCGGTGACCACCAGCGGGGTGTCGGCCGGCGCGCCGATCTCGTCGCGCACCGCGGCCAGCTTGTCGGCACTGCGCCCGCCCATGGCCCAGCGCATGCCCTCGGGGTTGCCGGCATTGGGATAGCGCCGGGCCATGTACTCGGCCACCAGCCGGCCGGTGAAGCCGGTGGCGCCATGGATCACGATGTCGAATTCGGCTGGCATGGAGACACTCGCAGTGGGTCGGATTTCAGGGGGCGACGGCACGTGCCGGCCGCAGCGGAGCGCGGATTCTGCGCGCCGGCCGCCGCTGCGGCCGTCGCCTGCGTGGCAGCACGGGTGTCGGCGCCATGGCTGCTGTGTGCGGCACGAGACGGACGCCCGCCTGCCGGCCTGCCAAGCTGGGCGCTTGATCCACTGCCATCCGGCCCAGGCGCCCGCCGCCGTGCAGGGCCGCCGCCGCACACCATGTCCGCTCCCCGCTCATCCGCGCACCGTCTGACCCTCCACCGTGGCCACCCGGGGCAGGCCGGCAGCGGCCTGCATCGTGTCTCGATGCCGCCCGGCAGCGCCGCCGCCAGGGCCTGGTGGCTGCCCTGGCGCGGTGCGGTGGGGCCACGCCCGTCGATGCTGTGCATGCCCTTCGATGCCATGCGCCACCACTACGCCAGCGCCGTGTCGGCTGGCCTGATCCGCCGTTCACTGATCGCCTCGGGCCAGCTCGAACGCACGCTCGACGCGCTGGAGAAGCTGATCCTGGGGCCGCTGGCCCGTCAGCGCTGAGCCGGCTGCGCGGGCCTGTGCGGCGCAGAACGCCGCCACCTCGGCCAACAGCTGCTGCGCCGCCTGTTGCGCGGCGGCGGCCCCGGCCACCGGGTCGTCGCCGGCCGCTGGCACGCTGATCTCGAACTCGCGCCACGCCAGGGCCTGCCGCGAGGCCGCGTCCAGCAGCACGGCGCGCAGGCTCAAGCGCAGCTGGCTGGGCTGGCGCGTGAAATCCTGGTGCAGGTGCAGCAGGCCGGTCTCCAGCCGCCAGCCGCCGGCCACGGCCGAGGGAGCCAGCAGCACCACGCGGAAGGCGCCACTGCGCTGCAGCGCGCGCACCAGCAGCGGCGCCAGCATCGCCGCCGGCGGCTCCACCCATTCATGGAACGCAAAGGCCTCCAGCTGCCCGGGCCGGCGCTGGTAGACCATCTGCCGGCTGTCGTAGCCCGGCGCGGCACGCGGCATCTCCACGGTGAGCGCCAGCGTCTGGCCGGCGGCAGGAGGCCCGGCACCGGTGCTGCCGGCATCGAGCGTGTAGCGCGCTGGCGGCCGGGCCGGCGCGGGCAGCAGCGTGCCGGCACAGGCCGTCAGCAGCAGCAGCAGCAGCAACAGCGGCAGGCACGGCAGCCACGGCCGGCGCGGCACCCGGGGCATGGCGTGCGGCTGCAGCCGCGTCGGCAGGGCAGGGCGGGGCGTCATGGGGCGTCTTCTCCGGGGCCGGGCAGTGGCGTCGGCCGGCCCAGCAGCAGGCTGCTGGGGCTGCCGGCGGTCTGGTCGCTCAGGTGGCGCAGCGAGGCCGAGAGGGCGCTCAGTTCGTTCATCAGCCGCGCCAGGTCGGGCAGGGTTTCGCTGCCCAGCTGCCGCGCGCTGCTGGCCGCGGCATCGGCGGCCTGGCCGGCACTGGCGCTGGCGCCGCGCGCGGCATCGGCCATCTGTGCCACGGCCTGCGCACTGCCGGCAATGCGCGCCAGCGTGGGCCCCAGCTGGGGCGCGGCCTGGGCCGCCAGCCGGGCGGTGCGCGCGGCGTCGGCCAGGCCGGCACCCAGCACGCTGCGCTGGGCTGCCAGTGCATGGCTCAGCAGCGCCACGTCGGCCAGCGTGGACTTCAGCGCCGCGCGGTTGTCGGCATCGATCAGTGCATCCAGACTGGTGGAGACGCGGTCGACGCTGGCCAGCACCGAGGTCAGCACGTTCTCGAGCCGCGCGCTCAGCGAGGGCTTGAACGGGATCGTCGGCGCCTGGCCATCGGCGCCGGCACGCAGCACCGGCGCGGCCGCGCTGCCGCCGCTGAGCTCCACATAGGCAATGCCGGTCAGCCCCTGGGTCTTGAGCACGGCCACGCTGTCGTGCTTGATGGGGGTGCCACGCAGCACCAGGAAGTGCAGCCGCACCTGGCGCGGATCGGCCGCGTCGATGGCGATGCGGTCGACCTTGCCCACGTCCACGCCCAGGTACTTCACCGGCGCACCAAGGTTCAGGCCGGCCACCGATTCCCGGATCACGCCCTGGTAGGCGTCCATCGCCCGGCGCCCGCCCAGGCCGGCGGCGAGCCACAGCACGCCCGCCACCAGCAGCGCACCCAGCAGCAGCACGAAGCCGCCGACCAGGGTGTAGTTGACCTTGTCGTCCATGCGGTGCCCGGTTCAGTGCGCAGGCGGGGCCGCAGCCTGGCGCGCGCCACCGCGCCGCTCGGCGAAATAGGCGGCCACGGTGGGCTGCGGGTCATGCGCCAGCGCCTGCATGGCGCCCAGCGCCAGCACGCGGCCATCGCCCAGCACGGCCACGCGGTCGCACACCTGCCACAGCAGATCCAGGTCATGGCTGACGACCACGATGGTCGGCCTGAACAGCGCCTGGGTGCGCAGGATCAGCGCGTCCACGCCGGCCGAGCTGGCCGGGTCGAGGCCCGAGGTCGGCTCGTCGAGGAACAGCAGCTCGGGGTCGAGCGCGATGGCGCGTGCCAGTGCGGCGCGCTTGAGCATGCCGCCGCTCAGCTCGCTGGGCCGCTTGAGCCCGGCATCGGGCGGCAGACCGGTGAGCGCCAGCTTCCATTCGGCGATGCGATCGATCAGCGCATCATCGAGCGCGCTGTGCTCGCGCAGCGGCAGGCCCACGTTCTGGCGCACCGACAGCGCGCCGAACAGCCCGCCGCGCTGGAACATCACGCCCCAGCGCCGCCGCAACGCCAGGCCCTGCGCCGCATCCAGCATGGCCAGATCCTGCCCGAACACGCGCACCTGGCCGGCACTGGGCCGCTGCAGGCCGATCATCTCGCGCAGCAGCACCGATTTGCCCGAACCGCTGCCACCGGCCAGGCCCAGGATCTCGCCGCGGCGCACGCTCAGGTTCAGCCCCTCGTGCACCGTGCGCCGGCCGAAGCGGGTGCAGATCTGCTTCAGCTCGATCACGCAGTCTTCGTCTGCGGCCAATTCAGAGCCCCAGCGCGCTGAAGGCAACGGAAAAGAGCGCATCGGCCACGATCACCGCGAAGATCGCCTGCACCACGGCCAGCGTGGTCTGGCGGCCCACGCTGTCGGCGCTGGCCTGGGTGCGCAGGCCCTGGAAGCAGCCCACCACGGCGATGATGATGGCGAACACCAGCGCCTTGCCCACGCCGATCAGCAGCGCCGAACCCTGCATGACGCGGCCGAAGCGGTCGATGAACTCGGCAAAGCCGATGTCCAGCCGCGCGCGCGCCATCATCATGCCGCCGAACACGCCGGTGAGATCGGCCAGTACCGTGAGCAGCGGCAGCGCCACCGCCAGCGCGATGACCTTGGGCAGCACCAGGCGCTGCAGCGGATCGATGCCGATGGTGCGCAGCGCATCGATCTCCTCGGCCACCACCATGGTGCCCAGCTGCGCGGCATAGGCCGAGCCCGAGCGCCCGGCGATGATGATGGCGCCGATCAGCGGCGCAAACTCGCGCAGCATGGCGTAGCCCACCAGCTCCACCACGTAGACGTTGGCGCCGTAGTGGCGCAACTGGTCTGCGCCCTGGTAGGCCACCACCACACCCAGCAGAAACGAGGTCAGCGCGATGATCGGCATGGCATCGCTGCCGCCGATCTGGATCTCGTGCCAGATGGCCCGCCCGCGCCACAAGCGCGGCTGGCGCAGCAGCTTGGCTGCGGCCAGCGCCAACTCGCCCACGAAATGCAGCAGCGCCTGTGCCTGCAGCGCGATGGCCACGGCACGCCGCCCGAGGGTCTGCAGCGGGCTGCGCCGCGGTGCCGCGGCCAGCGCCTGGCCAGCCCCGGCCTGCACCTGCGCCATCAGCGCCGCGGCGCGCGGCGGCCAGGCGTGCAAGGCGGGCGCTGGCGCCCGTTCACCCAGCCAGCGCTGCAGCACCCAGGCGCCGGCCGAATCCAGGTCGACCAGTGCCGCCCCGTCCAGCGTGACCGGTGGCGTGGCGGCGGCCGGCAACCCGTGCGGCTGCAGCAGCGGACCCAGGCCGGCCAGCGTCCAGCAGCCGCTCAGGCGCCAGCCGCCGTCCGGCGCCGGGGCCAGCGCGGCGTCGGGCGTCGCGGCAGGCGCATCGGGGGGGTGCGGCAACTGGGGCATTTGCGGCCCAGTCTGCTGGCGGCCGTCGCGCCGGTCTGTCTGCTGGCGAACATGCCGCCCGCCGGCTGCGCCGCGGCGGTCAGCCGTTCAGCGTGGTGCCGGGCTCAGGCGCTGTCGCCCACCAGCCTGAACACCGCCATCGCCTGCACCAGCTGCTGCGCCTGCAGCTTCAGGCTCTCGGTTGCCGCGGCGCTCTGCTCCACCAGCGCGGCGTTCTGCTGCGTCGCACGGTCCATCTGGGCTACGGCCTCGCCGACCTCGCCCACACCCCCGCTCTGGTCGCTGCTGGCGGTGCTGAACACGCCGATGA
>CAYPDO010000292.1:0-6181 GCA_964409495.1 uncultured Bordetella sp. | reverse complement strand
CCACGACAACCAGGAACCCGACGATGACGACCCGCACCACGCCCCCCTTCCGCGCCGACCACGTCGGCAGCTTCCTGCGCCCGGCCTACCTGCTGGAAGCGCGCGAGCAGTTCTTCGTGAAGAAGAGCATCAGCGCCGCGCAGCTGCGCGCCGTGGAAGACCGCGCCATCACCGAGATCGTGCAGGTCCAGAAGAGCGTGGGCCTGCAGAGCATCACCGACGGCGAGTTCCGCCGCACCTACTTCCACATCGACTTCCTCGAGCAGCTGGGCGGCGTGAAGACCGACATCCCGGTGACCGTGAAGCGCGCCGATGGCACCGAAGAGCTGGCGCCGCCGGTGATCCGCGTGATCGACAAGGTGCGCCATGCCAAGAACATCCAGCTGGCCGACTTTCAATACCTGAAGGCGCAGGTGGCGGCGCTGGGCCTGCCGGCGCTGACGCCCAAGGTGACCATCCCGTCGCCCACCATGCTGCACTTCCGCGGCGGCCGCGCCGGCATCAGCCGCGAGGCCTACCCCGAGCTCGATCCGGCCTTCTACGACGACGTGGCCAAGGCCTATGGCGACGAGCTGCAAAGCCTGGCCGACGCCGGCTGCAGCTATGTGCAGATGGACGACACCAACCTGGCCTACCTGTGCGACGAGAAGATGCGCGAGGCCGCCCGCCAGCGCGGCGATGATCCCAACGAGCTGCCGCACCGCTACGCCCAGTTCATCAACAAGGTGGTGGCGCACAAGCCGGCCGGCATGACGCTGGCCATGCACCTGTGCCGCGGCAACTTCAAGAGCACGCATGCCGCGGCCGGCAACTACGAGCCGGTGGCCGAGGCGCTGCTGTCGGAGATGAAGCTCGACGCCTTCTTCCTCGAGTACGACGACGACCGCAGTGGCGATTTCCGCCCGCTGCGCTTCCTCTCCAAGGGCAAGATCGTGGTGCTGGGCCTGGTGACCACCAAGTTCGGCGCGATGGAAAGCAAGGACGCGCTCAAGCGCCGCATTGCCGAGGCCGCGCAGTACGCGCCGATCGATCAGCTGTGCCTGAGCCCGCAGTGCGGCTTCAGCAGCACGGTGCACGGCAACAACATCGCCGTGGAAGACCAGCGCAACAAGCTGCGCCTGGTGGTTGAAACCGCGCAGGAGGTGTGGGGCTGAGCGCGCTGCGCCAGCCTGCGCCTATCCAGCCGGGCCCCGGCCCGTGCTGACCCCGCCCGGGATCGTGTGCGATCCCGCTTCAAGGCCCCTCGGTCGTTCCGGCCAGGGGCCTTTGTGTTGCCCGCCCGCCACCGCGGCCAGGCGCTTGTCCTGGGACAACAGCCACCGCGGTGACGTACTTCACGCCCGGCTGTCAGGTGTTCTCCGGTAGTCCAAAATCTAAAAACGCTACAAACGATAGATTCACCGCATTCGATAACCGTATCTGAGGTGTGGTGATGACCCGACTCGTTCATGTGCTGCTGTGCCTGCTGGTGGCCCTGCTGACGGCCTGTGGCGGCGGCGGCGGTGGGGGCGAGGGCAGCGCGTCGCAACAGGCCGTCGCACCCCAGGTGCCGCAGATCAGCACCCAGGCCCAGGGCGTGACGGTGCAAGTGGGCGGCACCGCCAGCTTCTCGGTGGCGGCCACCGGCACCGCGCCGCTGCAGTACCAGTGGTACCGCGACGGGCTTGCGCTGGCCGATGGCGGCGGCGTGAGCGGCGCCACCAGCGCCACGCTCGGCCTGTCGGCCGTGGCCGCCGACGTGGGCGGGGCGCGCTTCCATGTGGTGGTGCGCAATGCGGCCGGCGAGGTCAGCAGCACCGCGGCCACGCTCACCGTCACGCTGCCGGCCGCGCCGGTCATCACCCAGCAGGTGGTGGGGGCTTCGGTGGAGGCCGGCCAGACCGCGCGCTTCAGCGTCGCGGCCACGGTGGCCAATGGCACCACGGCCAGCTACCGCTGGTACCGCGACGGTGCGGCATTGACCGATGGCGGCGCCTACAGCGGCAGCGACGGCCCGGTGCTCAACGTGGCCACCCGCGACACCTCGCTCGATGGCGCCAGCTACCGCGTGGTGGTCAGCGATGTCTACGGCCAGCGCACGGCCAGTGCCGATGCCACGTTGGCCGTGCGCGCCGCGGTGCCGGCGCTGGCGGTCGATGCCATCAGCGGCCCGGCGGCCGTGGCCTACGGGCAGGCGGCCAGCTTCAGCGCCAGCGTCAGCGGCGGCCAGGCGCCGCTGCAACTGCAGTGGATGCGCGACGGCGCGCCGATTGCCGGCGCCACCGGCGCCAGCTACACGCTGCCGGCCGTGAGCCTGGCCGACCAGGGCGCGCTGTTCTGGGTGGTGGTGACCGATGCCCGCGGCCAGACGGCGGCGCCCGCCGTGGCCCAGCGCGTGGCGCTGCAGGTGACGCCGCCGGCCGCGCCGGTGATCGTGGCGCAGACCCAGAGCGTCACCGTGGCGGCCGGGGCCACGGCCAGCTTCTCGGTGCAGGCCAGCGGCACCGGCCTGCAGGTGCAGTGGTACCGCGACGGCCAGGCCGTGCCCGGTGCCACCGCGGCCGACTGGAGTTTCACCGCCCGCAGCGCCGACAACGGTGCGCGCGTGCATGCCGTGGTGACCGACGTGGTGGGCCAGACCGCGCAGTCGGTGGCGGTGGCGCTCACCGTGTCCACCCAGCTGTCGGGCGTGGCGGCCATCGGCGCGCCGCTGTCGCGCGCCACCATCACGCTCACCGATGCCGCCGGCCATTCGCTCAGCACCACGGCCGATGCCGAGGGCGCCTATGCCTTCGACGTGACCGGCCTGGTGCCGCCGTTCCAGCTGGTGGCGCACAAGGACATGGGCGACAACGACACGGTGCACTACGCCGTGGTCACCGCGGTGGATGCGGCGCAGGGCAACACCGCCAACATCACGCCGCTGACCACCGCGGTCAGCGCGCTGGCCTCCGATGTGGCCGTGCCGCGCCCGTTCACGGCGGCCGAGCTGGCGGCGCTCAGCAGCACCCGTGTGGCCGCTGCCACGCGCGACGTGCTCACCGCCATCACGCCGCTGGCCACCGCGGTGAGCGTGGACGCCAGCCGCTACGACCCGCTGAAGACCGCCTTCAACCCCAACCGCCTGGGCGTGGATGCGCTGCTTGACCAGGTGGCCGTCACCGTGCGGCCCGAAGGCGTGAGCATCGCCAACAAGATGGCGCCGCCGGCCGAGGGCGCCAGCTCGACGCTCAGCACCGCCAGCGGACTGACCGGCGCGGTGACGCTGGCCAAGGCCAGCGTGGGCACGGCCACGGCCGCCATCGCCGACACCACGGTGCTCTACACCGGCCCCTTCGAGCGCGTGCGGCAGGCCTTGCAGGACTGTTTCGCCAATGCCGACCACACCCAGCGCCTGGTTGACGGCGTGCTGCATGCCGCCTGCCGCGACATCGCGCTGGACAGCTACCTGCACAACGGTGACCGCTTTGCCGAGCGCTGGCGCTATTTCCTGACCACGGCCGATTTCAACGGCGCGCGCTTCGAATCGCCGGTGCCGCGGCTGCGGCTCACCGAGGCGCGCGTGGCGGTGAACTTCAACTTCAGCACCGGCGACGGCAGCGTGCGCTACACCATGCCCGAGCTGCTGGAGCGCGTGGCCGGCAGCGCCGGCGCCGCCGACAGCTGGTGGCTGGGCGGCACGCAGCGGCGCTGGATGGGCTATGTGGAGTCGTCGATGGTCATCGACGAAGACCGCACCAGCGCGCCGTACAGCAACCTGAACATCTCCAAGATCGAGAGCAGCTTCCGCGTCATGCTCGACCCGCGCTACACGCTGGACGGCAGCAGCATGCGCAAGCCGGCCAGCGGCGCCACCTATGACAGCGTGAAGGCCGCCAACCAGGCCGCCGGCCGCCGCACCGTGGGCTGTGCCGTGGTCTACGGACCGGGCGAATGGGTGCCGGTGACCAGTGGCGGCAGCACCAGCAACAAGATCGCCGGCTTCAACCCGCATGGCGTGCTGATGCGCGTGCCCAGCGGCAGCACCGCCGGCGACTACCTGGCCTTCGACACCAATCTCGCCCGCCTGTCGGCCGGCAGCATCAGCGGTGAGCGGCCCAACCGGCGCGTCACGATGACCAGCGGCGGGGCCAGCGTGTGCAATGGCAAGACCACCAGCGCCTCGAGCAACTACACCATCGAGCTCAGCGTCACGACCGGCGGCCGGCCGCGCTCGGCCTACACCTCGCCGCGTTATGCCGAGGTCGACCCCACGCCGGCGCTGGCCCGGGTGTTCGACAACAACCCGGCCTTCGACGTGGTGCTGTTCGACACCGACGGCCTGGAGATCGACAGCTTCAGCACGCGTTTCCTGGGCGGGCTGGCGCCGGCCAGTTATGGCGCGGCGCTGGTGGCCGACAACCGCCTGCCCAGCTTCACCGCCGAGACCGTGTCGCGCTACCTCGACACCATCGGCAGCGACACGCTGACCGGCAGCCTGCCCGACATCGCCTGGACGGCGCCAGACGGCGCCTACCGGCCCGACCGCACCAACGCCTACGCCGAGGTGTACATGGGCAACACCAGCACCACACCGGGGCTGTTCAGCTTCCGCCGCTTCGGCAGCGACAGCGGCACGCCGATGATCTCCACCGGCGGCGTCAGCTACAAGCGCGGCACCAGCAGCCTGGCCGGTCTGTCCGTGCCGGCGCAGCTGTACGGCACCGGCATGTTCGCGCGCGACACCGGCAGCAGCACCGGCATCGACAACGGCTATGTGCTGCGCCAGCTGGGCCTGCGCTTCTACACCGAGGACAACCTGCGCCTGTACCGCCAGGTCACGCAGCGCGTGATGCAGCGGTGACCGGCCGGCCGGTGCTCAGCCGAAGCGGGCCTGCACGTACAGCTTCTCGGCGCGCGCGCCCGAGCGGCAGAACGCCAGCACCGGGCCGGGCAGCTCGGCCAGCAGCTTCTTGAAGGCCGCGATCTCCTCGGGCGACTGGTAGCCGCCAGCCACCGGCAGATGGCGGAACTGCAGGCCGGCCGCCTCGGCCGCGGCCTGCATGGCGGCGGCCGTGGGCTGGTCAGGGCCGTGCTCGAAGTCAGGGCGGTTGCAGATCACCGACCTGAAGCCGGCGGCCGCCACCGCGGCCATGGCCTCGGGCGTGAGTTGCGGGGCCACGCTGAACATGGCGGTCACGGTTCGCAGCGGAAGGGTGGTGCTCATGGTGCGCCAGCTTAACCGGTGCCGCGCCGGCGACGGGGCGCGTCGGGATCTGCCACGGCGCACAGCCACACCAGCATCTGCCGCTGGCCCTCCTGCGTGGCCGAACGCCGGGCATAGCGCTCATGCAGGGCGGTCAGTTCGTCCTGGAGCGCACGGGCATCGGCATCGGACAGGCGCAGCACCGCGCGCTGGTTGACGATGCGCGCGCTGCGCAAGTTGCCACGCTCCGGCGTGAGCCACTGCTGCACCTTGTCATCGCGCCGCTCCAGCACGAAGCGCCAGGGCGAGGGATGGCGCTGCGCCGCATGCAGCAGGGCCCGCTTGATCTGCGCGTAGGCCGGATCGAGCTGCGCGCCCAGGATCGCGGCGTCAGAGTCCTGCGGCGCATCGGCCAGCGCGACGACCAGGCGGTCGGCACGGCTGCGCCAGGCCGGCCGGCCGCGCGCGTCGGTGGTGGCCACCAGCAGCCCGGCGGCCATGAACTGCTTCACCCAGTAGCTGACCCCGCTCTTGCCCACCCCCAGCTGGCGCGCGGCCTCGCTCAGGCCGCAGCAGCGCGCCAGGAACGGATGCAGCCAGCGGTTGCGCCGCGTGTCGATCAGCAGCGCGGCCGCAGCCGCGTCGGTCACCCGCATCTCGGCGGGAAATTCGGCCGGCGTGCCGCCCGACATCGCACCCGCCGCGTCGCGCTTACCTTTGCTTGCCATGGCAATGCCGTCTTTCGCCGGATCGTTCAAGAACCTACCGGATTTTGAACGAACTGCCCGCCTAGCATGCAGCCCGACGACGACATGTCGACGCAGCAGGGGAGGCGGAAATGGGATCTTCAGCGTGGTCGCGCCTGGGCGCAGCGTGGGCGGTGGCGGTGGGCATGGCGCTCACGGCCTGTGGCGGGGGCGGGGGCGGCGATGCGCCGGCGGCCGCTGCCGGGGCGGCCACCGATGGCGCGGCGGGTGGCGCCGCAGCCGGCGGCGCGCCAGGAGGGGCCGCAGGCGG
>CAYPDO010000291.1:1235-6186 GCA_964409495.1 uncultured Bordetella sp. | reverse complement strand
CGAAGCGGCCCAGCTCGCGCTGATCCGCGCCCACCCCGAGCTGGCCGGCAAGGCCGCCATCGCGCGCACGCTGACGGCTGAATCCACCGGCGAGCAGCAGCGCGCCGGCCTGGACACCTGCACGCCCGATGAGTTCGAGCAGCTGCAGCGCCTGAATGCCGACTACGGTGCGCGCTTCGGCTTTCCGTTCATCCTGGCGGTGCGCGGGCCGCGCGGCAACGGCCTGGGCCGCCACGAGATCATCGACAGCATCGCGCGGCGCCTGCTGAACCACCCCGCCGACGAGTTTGCCGAGGCGCTGCGCCAGGTGCACCGCATTGCCGAGATCCGCCTGGACGACCGCTTCGGCACCGCGCCCGTGCAGGGCGAGGCGGTGTGGGACCGTGCTGAGGCCCTGGCCCGCCACAGCGAGTCGGGCCACCTGCCGGCGCCCGAGCTCACAGTGACCTACCTGTCGCCGGCCCACCGCGCCGTGGCCGCCGAGCTGGCGCAATGGATGCGCGACGACGGCTTCGACGAGGTGACCATCGATGCGCTGGGCAATGTGGTGGGCACCTACCACGGCAGCACGCCCGACGCGCCGCGGCTGATGACCGGCAGCCACTACGACACCGTGCGCCGCGCCGGCCGCTACGACGGCCGCCTGGGCATCCTGGTGGCGATGCAGGTGGTGCAGGGCCTGGCGCGCGCCGGCCGGCGCCTGCCGGTGGGCCTCGAGGTGATCGGCTTTTCCGAAGAGGAGGGCCAGCGCTGGCCGGCCACCTTCCTGGCCTCGAGCGCGCTGGTCGGGCGCTTCGACGCGGCCTGGCTGGCACAGCCCGACGCCGCAGGCACGCTGCTGCGCGACGCGATGCGCGCCGCCGGCCTGCCCGGCAGCATGGAGGCCATCGGGGCGCTGCGGCGCGACCCGGCACGCTACCTCGGCTTCGTCGAGGTGCACATCGAGCAGGGGCCGGTGCTCAACGCGCTCGATCTGCCGCTGGGCGTGGTCACGGCCATCAACGGCAGCCGTCGCCATGTCGGCGTGCTCAGCGGCCAGGCCAGCCATGCCGGCACCACGCCGATGGGCCGCCGCCGCGACGCCGCGCTGGGCGTGGCCGAGCTGGCCCTGCTGCTCGAGCGCTGCGCCAGCGCCCGCCCCGAGGTGGTGGCCACGATGGGCCAGCTGGAGGTGCCCGGCGGCTCGGTCAACGTGGTGCCCGGGCGCTGCCGCTTCAGCCTGGACATCCGCGCCACCACCGACGCCGCGCGCGACGCCTGCGTGGACGAGGTGCTGGCCGGGCTGGACGAGATCTGCCAGCGCCGCGGCCTGCGCCCCACGCTGACCGAAACCCTGCGCGCCGCCGCTGCGCCCTGCCACCCGGCCTGGCAGCAGCGCTGGGCCGATGCGGTGCAGGCCCTGGGCCTGCCGGTGCACCGCCTGCCCAGCGGCGCCGGCCACGACGCGATGATGCTGCACCACGCCATGCCGCAGGCCATGCTGTTCGTGCGCGGGCAGAACGGCGGCATCAGCCACAACCCGCTGGAAGCCGTCACCACCCACGATGCCGACCTGGCCGTGCAGGCCTTTGCGCAGCTGCTGCTGGGCCTGGCCTGAGCCCTTGAAGACCCGACGCCTGCACGCGCGCCCCACCCGATGACCCTGCCCCTGACCGACCCGCTGTTTGCCGCCCTCGACGCCTGGATCGCCGAACACTTCGCCGAGGAAGTGGCCTTTCTGCAGGCCCTGGTGCGCGTGCCCACCGACACGCCGCCCGGCCACAACGCGCCGCATGCCGAGCGCACCGCCGAGCTGCTGGCGGCCTTTGGCTACACCGCCGAGCGCCATGCCGTGCCCGCCGAAGCGGTGCGCTCCGCCGGCCTGCAAAGCATCACCAACCTGATCGTGCGCCGGCCGCAGGGCACGGGCCCGGGCGGCGCCGGCCTGACCATCGCACTCAACGCCCATGGCGATGTGGTGCCGCCCGGCGATGGCTGGACGCACCCGCCCTATGGCGCCGAGATCGTCGACGGCGCGCTCTACGGCCGCGCCGCGGCGGTGAGCAAGAGCGACTTCGCCACCTACACCTTCGCCACCCGCGCGCTCGAGGCGGTGGCCGCCGCGCACCCGGCCTGGGGCCAGGCGCTGCGCGGCACGGTGGAGCTGCACTTCACCTACGACGAGGAGTTCGGCGGCACGCTGGGCCCCGGCTGGCTGCTGGCGCAAGGCCTCACGCGGCCCGACCTGCTGCTGGCTGCCGGCTTCGGCCACGAGGTGATCACCGCGCACAACGGCTGCCTGCAGCTGGCCGTCACGGTGCATGGCGTGATGGCCCATGCCGCGATCCCGCACACCGGTGTGGACGCGCTGCTGGGCGCCACCGCGGTGCTGAACGCGCTGTATGCGCAGAACACTGCGCTGCGCGGCCTCACATCCCGGGTGGCGGGCATCACCCACCCCTACCTGAACGTGGGCCGCATCGAGGGCGGCACCAACACCAATGTGGTGCCGGGCCAGGTGCTGCTGAAGCTCGACCGGCGCATGATCCCCGAGGAAGACCCGGTGGCGGTGGAAGCCGCGCTGCGCCGGCTGATCGAGGATGCCGCCGCCACGGTGCCGGGCATCACGGTGACCATCGAGCGCCTGCTGCTGGCCCACGCCATGCAGCCGCTGCCGGGCAACCGGCCGCTGGTGGCCGCCCTGCAGCGCCACGGCGAGGCGGTGTTCGGCGAGCCCATCGCCGAGCGCGGCACGCCGCTCTACACCGATGCGCGGCTGTATGCCGAGCGCGGCATCCCGGCGGTGATCTACGGCGCCGGGCCGCGCACGGTGCGTGAAAGCCATGCCAAGCGCGCCGACGAGCGCCTGCAGCTCAGCGACCTGCAGGGCGCCACGCGCGTGGTGGCACGCATGCTGGCCGATCTGCTGTCCGGCTGAGCGCGCCGCCGCAGCGGCCGCCGACACCGCGGCAGGGCCTGCCGATTCAAGTGCACGCGCTGATCTGCCGATAGCCGATCAGCCCTGCTGCCCCGAGATCCTGCCCCGTGTCCGCCATCCTGCCCCGCGAAACCCAGGCCCTGGCCCAGGCCGCGGCCGGTGCGGCTGCGTCCGGCGCGGGCCCGGCCGCCGCGCAACGCGGCACGCTGAGCCGCTGGGTGGCGCCGGTGGTGGTGCTGGCCCTGGTGGTGGCCTGGTCGGCCGTGGCCGCGGTGCTGACGATGAAGTGGCGCGACGCCATCGCCGCCGAGCAGCTGCACAGCGCCAATCTGGCGCGCATCCTGCAAGAGCAGACGGTGCGCGTGCTGGCCAGCGCCGACCAGGCCACGCTGCGCCTGCGCGATGCGGTGCGCACCGGCGGGCTGATGCCCGGCGACATCGTGCAGTTCGCCAACGAAACCGGCCTGGCGCCGCACATCCTGGTGCAGCTGGCGCTGGTGGGCGCCGACGGGCGCCTGGTGGCCAGCAACCTCGATCCGGATGGCAGCCGCACGGGCCATGTCGACCTGTCCGAGCGCGAGCACATCCGCGTGCATCTGGCGCCCGGGCCGCCACCCGGGTTGCCGGCGGTGTCGCCCGGCGGCCTGTTCATCGGCAAGCCGGTGCTGGGCAAGGTGTCGGGGCGCTGGACGATCCAGCTCTCGCGCCGCATCAGCAGCGCGCAGGGCCAGGCGCTGGGCGTGGTGGTGGCCTCGCTGGATCCGGCGTACTTCGAGGATGTGTACCGCGGCGTGGCCCTGGGCGCGCAGGGCGGTGTGGCGCTGGTGGGCAGCGATGCCACGGTGCGCGCCCAGGTCATCGGCGGGCGCAGCACGGGCATGGGCAGCCGGCTGGCCGCGTTCGGGCCGCAGGGCCTGGGCGACACCGAGGCCGCCGGCCACCACGAGATCGCGGCCACGCCCGACACGCCGCGGCAGCTGGTGAGCTACCGCCGCGTGGCCGACTACCCGCTCTACATCAGCGTGCTGCGCTCCACCGACGAGGCCCTGGCCAGCTGGCGCGACACCCGCAGCCTGGCCCTGCTGCTCACCGCGCTGCTGAGCCTGGCGCTGCTGGCCGCCGCCGCCATCTTCCACTTGGGCCTGCGCCGGCTGGAGGACAGCCACGCCGCGCTGCAGCTCAGCGAGGCCGCGGCGCAATCGGCCAACCAGGCCAAGAGCGAATTCCTGGCCGCCATCTCGCACGAGCTGCGCACGCCGCTGACCAGCATCCGCGGCTTTGCCGAGCTGATGGAGCGTCGCCTGCCCGAGCCGCGCCAGCGCCAGCAGGCCGGCATGATCCGCCAGGCGGCCGAGTACCTGAACACCCTGCTGACCGAGATCCTGGACCTGGCCAAGGTCGAGGCCGGCGCCATGCAGGTGCAGCGCGCGCCGCTGGACCTGCGCGCAGTGGTGGAGGGGGCGGCCTCGTTCTATGCCCTCACCGCGGCCGAGAAGGGCCTGGCGCTGCATGGGGTGGTGGCCGATTCGGTGCCGGCGCGTGTGATCGGCGACGAGCTGCGGCTCAAGCAGATCCTGAACAACCTGCTGTCCAACGCCTTCAAGTTCACCTCCGCCGGCGAGGTGCGCGTGGAAGCCGAGGTGGCCGATGGCCGGCTGCGCCTGCATGTGGTGGACACCGGCCCCGGCATTGCCGAGGCGCTGCACCAGCGCGTGTTCGAGCGCTTCCGCCAGGGCAGCGACCGCGTGGCCTTCCAGCATGGCGGCACCGGCCTGGGCCTGGCGCTGTCGCGCGCGCTGGCTGAGCTGATGGGCGGCACGCTCACCTTGCGCTCCAGCCCCGGCCAGGGCGCGCGCTTCACGCTGACGCTGCCGCTGATGGAGTAAATAGAGCACCCGGCCCCGCGGGTACGCGGGTCCACCCGCCAAGCGGGTGCGGGCCGGCTTGGGAGCGGCCCGGCGCTCGGCCCGCGGGATCGGGCACCCGGCCCCGCGGGTACGCGGGTCCACCCGCCAAGCGGGTGCGGGCCGGCTT
>CAYPDO010000291.1:0-1135 GCA_964409495.1 uncultured Bordetella sp. | reverse complement strand
GGGAGCGGCCCGGCGCTCGGCCCGCGGGATCGGGCACCCGGCCCCGCGCTACCGCCCCTGCCCGGCCGGGCGCGCCAGCGCCAGCCACAGGCCGGCACCGCTGCAGGCCATGGCCAGCAGCTGCACCGGGCCCAGCGGCTCACCATGCATCAGCGCGCCCGACACCATGGCCAGCACCGGCACCATGATCGACGACATGCCGGCCACCGAGGCCGGCAGCTCACCGACGATGACGAACCAGCACCAGTTGCCCACCGCCATGGGCACCAACGCGATGTAGGCGATGACCGCCACCACCGGCCACGACGGCAGGCTGGGCGGCCCCTGCAGCTGGGCCAGCGCCACCACGCCAAAGGGCAGCGCGGCCACCAGCAGCTGCCAGCCGGTGAGCACCAGTGCCGGCACCGTGACGCGGCCGCGCTGCAGGATCAGCGTGCCCACCGCCCAGCCCACGGCCGCCAGCAGCGCCAGTGCCACGCCCAGCGGGGCCTGGGCATAGGCCGCCATGCCGCGCCAGGCCAGCAGCGCCACCGCGGCGGCACCCAGCGCCAGCGCCAGCATCATGCGCGGCGCCAGGCGCTCACGCAGCACGGCCCAGCCGATCAGCGCCGCCCACAGCGGCATCGTGAAGCCCAGCACCGCGGCCTGGCCCGAGGGGATCAGCACCGCCGCGTAGGCGCTGGCCGCGTTCCACAGCACCAGGTAGAAACCGGTGGCCACGCCGATGGTGGGCCACTGCGCGCGCGGCACGGCCAGCGCCAGCCCGCGCCAGCGCGCCACCAGCAGCAGCGCCAGCCCGGCCACCAGGCAGGAGACGGCGCGAAAGCTCCACACCGACACCTCGCGCAGCACCACCGGAAACAGGCCCCAGTTGGTGCCCCACACCAGCCACAGCACCGCCAGCAGCGTGAACAGCAGGCGGCGCGATGGCGCATCGGCTCGGACAGGGGTCATGGGCATCGGGCTTTGCAATCGGGGCGGGCCGCGATCTTGGCCCCGAACCGCCGGCGCCGGTGTCGCCTGCAGCTCGCGCGCGGCCCGGGCGCCTGGCCGCCAGCGGCCGCACAAGAGGACAAGGCCGGGGCACGGCGCTTGCTAGCGCATACTGGCCCATGACCCATCCCACCAGCGCACC
>CAYPDO010000290.1:2481-6190 GCA_964409495.1 uncultured Bordetella sp. | reverse complement strand
GACGTCGTGGTTGGTGGTGCGCTCGATGTCCTTGATGGCACCGGCATCGGCCTCGGAGAAGCGCAGCACCAGGCCGCGCAGGTAGCCGCGGCCGGCTTCCGACAGCGGCTTGAACTCGACAAAGCCGGCGTCCGACAGCGCGATGAACCACTCCACCTCCACCTGCACGCGGCGGTGCATCAGGCCGTATTCGCTCATCAGCGGGCGCAGGGCGGCCAGGCGGGCGGCGTAACGGCCGTCCAGCGGCGACAGGGCGGAAATGGTGGCAAGGGTCATGGCGCGGGCAGGGCTGAAGACGCCTCGCCGGCACACGCGGTCGGGTGGGACTGCGGCGCCGGGTCGGCGTGGCGGCGCGAAGGCCGAAAAAAGGGGGGGAGCCCGGATTTTAGTCGGTGGCCAGCATGCGCCGGACACGCTCGGCGTCGGGCGGGTGTGTGGCCAGGCCGATGGGCAGTTCGACCGGCTCTGCCGGCCCGGCCTCGCCCGGCTTGGCGCCGCTGCGTTTGGCCTGCTCGGCGCGCAGGCGCTCGAACAGCAGCGCCATCACCTGCGGCGAATGGCCGCTGGCGCGCAGCAGTCGCGCGGCCTCGGCATCGGCCTCGAACTCGAAGCCGCGCGAATAGGCGGCGTGGCTGAACACCACCGGCACCAGGGCCAGCAGCGACGAGACATCGCCCAGCACCAGGCTGCTGACGCCGGCCACCACCGCGCCCTGCACCAGCATGCGCATGCCGTGGCGGTGCTGCACATGGCCCAGCTCATGGCCCAGCACACCCATCAGCACCTCGGGCCGGTCGGCCAGCAGCTGGGCCAGCGCATCGGTGAGCACGATGTGGCCGCCGGGCAGCGCAAAGGCATTCGGCCCGATGCCGCGCTCGGGCGTGGCGCGAAAGTGCAGCGTGTAGGCCGGCAGCGGCGCCAGGCCGCGCGTGCGGCGCCAGGCCTCGGTGCGCTGCACGGCCAGCTGGAATTGGGCGCGCAGGGCCGCCTGGCGCGCCTCGGGCAGCGCGCTGGGGCGCAGCATCTCGCGCTCGAACTGCGCCAGCCCGGCGTCGCCCAGCTGCGCATCCACCGTGGCCGGCACGAAGGCCAGCACGCCGCGCGCCAGCGCCGGCAGGCCCCACAGCCAGCCCACCGGCACCGCGGCAACGGCCAGCGCCAGGGCCACCAGCACGCCGCGCCAGCTGAGGATCCAGCGGTTCACCCAGCCCGGGCCGGCGCCCTGGGCCGCGGCCCAGGCATCCCAGGCTGCGGCATCGGCACCCACCAGCAGGCCATGGCCGGGCAGGTAGGCCTGGCGCTGGCCGTGGCGGCTGCGCTCGGGCCAGCTCACCTGGCGCAGCGGCACGCGGCGCAGTTCGCGGCCGTCGCCGGCCTCGATCAGCAGCTCGCTGCCGGCGCGCCGCAGCGTCGCGGCCTGCGGGGTGGCGCTGTGGCCGTCGAAGTACTGGGCGGTCAGGCGGGCCGGGTCGGGCTGGGTCATGGATGGATCAGGGGCTCAGAGTCCGACGTCGATGTCCAGCAGGTCGCCGGCGGCATCGCCCACGGCACTGCCGGCCTGCGGGGCCGTGCCGCCAACCCAGGTGGCCGGGTCTTCGCTGGCCTCGATGTGCATGCTGCCCAGGCGCAGCGCCGTCAGCCGCACCCAGCCGAAGGGCCAGTACAGGCCCAGCGTCAGCGCCGAGAACAGCAGGTTCCTGGCCAGCTGGGCCATCACCGGGCGCAGCGGCAGCGCGCTGTGAAAGCGCAGCAGGTTTGAGCGGGTATGGCCCCAGATGAGGTTCTGCATCTTGGCCATCAGGTAGGCCTGGCCGAAGATCAGCGCAAAAACATAGGCCAGTAGGCTGGTGGCCAGCAGGCCGAAGATCACCATTGAACGGTTGACTGTCTCGCCCTGGCCTGGCGCTGAGCTCAGCGCCGGCATCACGATGGCGGCCACCACACCCACCACAAACACCGGCAGCAGCACCACCAGCCCGGCGCGCAGGTTGATGCCGTAGAACGCGCCCATCGTGGTGTCGAGCTGCGTCGTCTGGCCGGCCCAGTGATAGTGCGCATGCTGGTAGCGCTTCATGCGAAAGGCGATCCAGGGCCACATCACGGCCGCCAGCAGCGGGGCCAGCGCGAACAGCAGCGAGGGCTCGGTGCCCGGCTCCACCGGCCGCGCGATCGAGGCCAGCGCCAGCGCGGCGGGCACCAGCATCGGCGCCAGCGTGGCATAGGCCTCGCCCAGGCTGCCGGTGAAGCGCAGCCGCAGCCCGCGCCAGCTGGTGTTGGCCAGGCGAAAGCGCAGCGAGGCCTGCCACAGCGCCGGCCACAGCGCCGCCAGCACCGCCGAGGCCAGCAGCCCGGCCGTGGCCGAGAAACGCCCGGCGACGGCATACACCCCCGCGAACACCAGGATCAGCAGGTGGCCGCGCAGCATCTTCCAGGGGTTGCCATGAAAGGCCAGCGGCTGGCCATCGACCAGGGTGTTGGCGTACTGCCAGCGCAGCCGCCGCACCTTGGCAAACGGGGCGTAGAGCGTCAGCGTCAGCAGCGTGAGCAGCAGGTTGACGATCCAGATGCGGAAGTACTCGCTGCCCGAGCCGGTGAAGCGCAGCGCCAGCGTGCGCGGCGCCGGCGCCGATGCGCCGGGCGGCGGGGTCCAGCTGGGTTCCATCCGCTGGGCGTGAAAGTCCATGTGATCCTCCCCCGGGGTCGTGCGCCCCGATGCGTCAGCAGTGTAGGGTGGGGTGTCGCGGCCGGCCCCGCAGGCCTCACACCAGCAGCGTAAACAGCGCCAGCGCGGTGGTGGTGAACATCAGCGCCAGGCCCTGGGCCAGGCCGATGGCCAGCACGCGCAGCGCACGCACCCAGCGCCGGTCGCGGTAGACGCGGCCCAGCGCCAGCCAGCCATACACCGGCACGGCCAGCATGGCCAGCGCGATCAGCCAGGCCCAGCCGCTGAGCATCAGCCCCAGCATCAGAAACCAGAAGGCATGCAGGTGCAGCGCGAACACCAGGTGCTCGGTGTAGTGCAGGCGCCGGTTGCGGTAGGCCAGCTGCAGCCACAGTGCAAAGCTGGGCAGCAACACGAACATGGCGGTGCCGATGTTGCCCAGGAAGCGCTCGCCCAGCGTGCCCACCTGGCGCGCCAGCGCCTGCGGCGCCAGATCCAGCCGCTGCTGCAGGTTGGCGCACATCCAGGCTGGCAGGCGCTGGCAATAGAACACGCCGTTGCGCAGCCCGGCCTCGCCCGGCCCCAGCCGCAGCTGCACGTTGGGCTTGCGCGGGCCTTCGGCCGGCAGGTCGGCCACATTGACGTTGACATGCGCCACCGTGCGCACCAGCAGCAGCACCAGCACGCTCACCGTGAGGTACAGGCGCAGCGGCAGCACGAAGTGCCGGCGCCGGCCGCGCAGGTATTGCACGGTGAGCTCACCGGGCCGCAGCAGCAGCAAGCGCAGCGTGCGCCACAGCGCGCCTTCGGTGGACAGGTAGGCGCCGCCGAACTGCTGCGCCAACTCCAGCAGCGTGGGTGGGCGCAGCCGTGTCTCCTGGCCGCATTGGCCGCAGTAGGCCGGGCAGGGCTGCGGCAGCGGCTGGCCGCAGTTGGCGCAATGGGTGCGGGGTGCGGGTTCGGAAAGCGCCGTCACAGGCGTCGCGTCGGGCATGCCACCAATGATGGCATGGGGCAACACCCGCCCCCGCGCACCGATCCAGCCCA
>CAYPDO010000290.1:0-2381 GCA_964409495.1 uncultured Bordetella sp. | reverse complement strand
CCGCCCCCGCGCACCGATCCAGCCCAGCAGCCGCCGCGGAGCCGGCTTCGCCGGGCCGCTGGCGGCGCCCCCTGGGGGGAGGCGGCGCAGCCGCTTCGGGGGGGGCCCAGTCAATACGGCCAGGCGATGCCGGCCGCGGCCATGTCGGTGGCGCGCGGCAGCGGCGCCACTGCGCCCCAGCCGCGGGTGCTGAGCGCGGCGGCCACGTTCGCGGCGCGGGCGGCCTGGGCCAGCGGCACGCCGTGGGCCAGCTGCGCCAGGCAGGCGCCGGCAAAGCTGTCGCCCACGCCTGCGGTGTCGAGTGCCTGCACCGGGTGGCCGGCCAGCGACTCGCGCGCCTGGCCTTCGCTGACGCGGCAACCCTGCGCGCCCAGCTTCAGTGCCACGCGCGCCGCACCCTGGGCATGCGCCCAGTCGATCACTGCATCGGGATGGCCAAGGCCGGTGAGCGCATGGATCTCGTCCAGGCTGGCCAGGAACAGGTCGCACTGCTGCAGCACCGCACGCGCCATGGCCAGCGCCCGCGCACCCGAGCTCAGCCGCGGGCGGTGGTTCAGGTCGAAGCTAATGCGCGCGCCTTCGGCGCGGGCCAGGGCCACGGCATCGAGCGCGGCATCGCAGGCCGTGCCGCTGAGGGCCAGCGAGATGCCCGACACATGCAGCCACTGCGTGCGCGCCAGCAGCGCGCGCGGCAGGTGGCCAGGCGTCATCAGGCTGGCCGGGCTGCTGCCGCGGCGATAGCTGAACTGCGGGCCGCTGTTGCTGCCCGTCTGGGCGTGGGTGACGAAGTACAGCCCGGTCTGGCCGCCGGCCACCACGCGCACGCCTTCGGTGTCCACCTTCTCGCGCTGCCACAGCGCCAGCAGTTCATGGCCGAAGGCATCGTCGCCCACCTGGCTGATGTAGGCGCAGCGCGCACCCAGCCGGGCCGCGGCGATCACCGCATTGCTGGTGTCGCCACCGTAGCCGCGGTGGAACTCGGGCCGGGCCGGATCGCGTTGCGTGAACTCGATCAGGCCCTCGCCGATGGCGACGATGTCGTACAGGGCGTCGGACATGGGCGCGATGATGCGCCGAAACCGCCGCGCTTGGAAAGCCCGGTGCCGTCAGAAATCGAACCTCACGCCCTGGGCGAGCGGCAGGGCGCGCGAGTAGTTCACCGTGTTGGTGGCGCGGCGCATGTAGTTCTTCCAGGCGTCGCTGCCCGATTCGCGGCCGCCGCCGGTGTCCTTCTCGCCGCCGAAGGCACCGCCGATCTCGGCGCCCGAGGTGCCGATGTTGACGTTGGCGATGCCGCAGTCGCTGCCGGTGGCCGACAGAAATGCCTCGGCCTCGCGCAGGTCGTTCGTGAAGATCGCCGACGACAGGCCCTGCGGCACGCCGTTCTGCAAGGCGATGGCTTCATCCAGCGTCGCGTACTTCAGCACATAGAGGATGGGCGCGAAGGTCTCGTGGCACACCACGGCCGTTTGCGCGGGCATCGTCACCAGGGCCGGCACGGCGTACCAGGCGTCGTCGTGCATGCCGTTCTCGTTGCCTACGTGGGCGCGCTGGCCGCCCTGCACGCTGCCGCCCTGGGCGCGCGCCTGGGCCAGCGCGGTCTGCATGGCGCCGAAGGCGGCCTCGTCGATCAGCGGGCCCACCAGCACGCCGGGCTCGCGCGGATCGCCGATCTTCAGGCTGGCACGGGCGCGTTCCAGCCGCGCCACCAGCTCGTCGTGCACGCTGGCATGGGCGATGACGCGGCGCGTGGTGGTGCAGCGCTGGCCGGCCGTGCCCCAGGCGCCGAAGGCGATGCCGCGCACCGCCAGGTCGAGATCGGCCGTGGGCGCCACGATGATGGCGTTGTTGCCGCCCAGCTCGAGCAGGCAGCGGCCGAAGCGCTGTGCCACGCGCGGGCCCACGGCGCGGCCCATGCGCGTGGAGCCGGTGGCCGAGACCAGGGCCACGCGGGCGTCGTCGACCAGGGCCTCGCCCACATCGGCGCGGCCGATCAGCACCTGGCTCAAGGCGGCCGGCGCCTCGCCGCCGGCTGCCGTGTAGCGCGCCAGCGCCTGCGTGAACAGCGCCTGCGTGGCCAGCGCGGTGAGCGGGGTTTTCTCGCTGGGCTTCCACACCACCGTGTCGCCGCACACCAGGGCCAGCGTGGCGTTCCAGGCCCACACCGCGACGGGGAAGTTGAAGGCCGAGATCACGCCCACCACGCCCAGCGGGTGCCACTGCTCCATCATGCGGTGGCCGGGGCGCTCGCTGGCGATCGTCAGGCCATGCAGCTGGCGGCTCAGGCCGACGGCGAAGTCGCAGATGTCGATCATCTCCTGCACCTCGCCCTCGCCCTCGCTGCTCACCTTGCCGGCTTCCAGCGTGACCAGCGCCGCCAG
>CAYPDO010000289.1:0-6194 GCA_964409495.1 uncultured Bordetella sp. | reverse complement strand
CGCCTCCCCCCAGGGGGCGCCGCCAGCGGCCCGGCAGAGCCGGTTCCGCGGCGGCCGCTGGGTTGCCGGCCTCGGCGCAGTCAGGCGGCCTCGCACGGTTCGCGGCCATAACCAGGGCGGATGCGCACCGCGGCCACGGCCAGGAACGACGGCACGGTGGCCACGCACACCCACACGAAGAACCCGGTGTAGCCCAGCTGGGCCTGCAGCCAGCCGGCGGCCATGCCCGGCAGCATCATGCCCAGCGCCATGAAGCCGGTGCAGATGGCGTAGTGCGCGGTCTGGTGCGGCCCCTCGGCCACCATCATCATGAACACCATGTAGGCGGTGAAGCCGAAGCCATAGCCGAACTGCTCGGCCACGATGGCCGCGCTGATCCAGCCCAGCTGCTGCGGCTGCCAGGCGGCCAGCACCACGAACAGCGCATTGGGCGCATGCATGGCGACCACCATCGGCCACAGCATGCGGTCGAGGCCGCGGCGCGAGATCACCCAGCCGCCCAGCAGCCCGCCCGCGGTGAGCGCGGCCACGCCCAGCGTGCCGTAGGCCAGGCCCAGCTGCTGGTTGCTCAGGGCCAGCCCGCCGGCGGCCGTGCCGTCCAGCAGGAAAGGCGCCACCAGCTTCAGCAGCTGCGCCTCGGCAAAGCGGAACAGCAGCAGGAAGGCCAGCACGCGCACGATGTCGGGCCGGCGCAGAAAGGCCGCGAACACGGCGAAGAACTCGCGCAGCAGTGCCCTGGCCTGGCGCCGCGCGGCCGGCGCCGGCCGCGCCGGCTGCGGTGGCCGCGGCAGGCTCAGCGCATGCAGCCCGGCCAGCAGCACAAACGCCAAGGCCAGCAGCCCGAACACACGCAGCCAGGCGCCGGCCGCGCCGCCCTCGGGGTGCTGCTGCTGCCACCAGCCGGCCAGCGCGATCAGCCCGCCCTGGCCGGCAATCATCGCCAGCCGGTAGCAGGTGCTGCGCACGCCGACGAAGGCCGCACGCTGGCGCTGCGCCAGGGCCTGCAGGTAGAAGCCGTCGGCGGCGATGTCGTGCGTGGCCGAGGCGAAGGCCAGCAGCCACAGCACGGCCAGCGTGGCGCGCAGCGGCTCTGGCCCCGGCAGCACCAGCGCCAGGCCGCCCAGCGCAGCACCGATCAGCGCCTGCATCGCCAGCACCCAGCGCCGCGGCGTGCCGATCAGCTCGACCAGCGGGCTCCACAGCGGCTTGATCACCCACGGCAGGTAGAGCCAGCCGGTCAGCAGCGCGATGTCGGTGTTGGATACGCCCAGGTTCTTGTACATCACCACCGCCAGGCTCATCACCACCACATAGGGCAGGCCCTGGGCGAAGTACAGCGTGGGGATCCAGCGCCAGGGCGAGGGCGGCGGCAATGGCGTGGGCGTCAAGTGGGGGTGTCCGGCATGTGTGTGCAGCGCAACGCTGCCGCGCCCACTGTAGCGCCCGGCCGGCGCCCAGCCCTGGTGCGCCAGCAGGCGCTGTCCTGGGGGCGGCGCACACGCCCTGCGGCGGGGCATGCCGCCAGGTTATGGGCCGATGGGCAACCGATACGGCCGCGGACATGCGGTCACCAGACCCCCTACGGTAAAGTCAATCGCAACAATTGTTGCGGCATCGTGTCGGCGTGATGAAGGCCGGTGCGGCAAGCACCGCCGGCCGTCCACACCTGGCGGCAGCGATCGACCTCTGGAGGGAACCATGCAGTTGAAGTCCATCGTCCGTGCGATCGCCCTGCTGGGCGTCGCGATGCCCGCGCTGGCGCAGGCCCAGGTCACGCCACAGCGGGTGGAGATCACCGGCTCGAGCATCAAGCGCATCCAGAGCGAAGGCGCGCTGCCGGTGGAGGTGCTGCGCCGGGCCGACATCGACAAGCTGGGCGTCACCACCGTCGAGCAGTTGATCGCCACGCTGTCGGTGGCCGGCAACGGCACCGACAACCTGGCCGCACTCGGCGGCAATGCCTCGCAGGGCTCGAGCGCCAACCCCGACGGCAACAACAACCTGGGCAACTCGTCGGCCAACCTGCGCGGCCTGGGGCCGCAGAACACGCTGATCCTGCTGAACGGCCGGCGCCAGTCCAGCCACGGGCTGAAGGGCGCCACGGTGGACCTGGGCTCGATCCCGCTGGCGGCGCTGGACCGCATCGAGATCCTGCGCGACGGCGCCTCGGCCATCTACGGCACCGATGCCATCGGCGGCGTCATGAACTTCATCCTGCGCCAGGACTACAGTGGGCTGGAGCTCACGGCCGGCACCGACATCACGCAGGAAGGCGGCGGCGCCATCCACAAGTTCTCGGGCGTCTGGGGCATGGGCTCGCTCGACAAGGACCGCTTCAACCTGATGGTGTCGCTGTCGGGCTCGCGCAACGAGGCCTTGTCCTCGCGCCAGCGTGACTTCGCCAGCAACGGCCACATGCCGGCGCTGGGCGTGGCGCAGGAGACCGTGGGCACGCCGTTCGCCACGCAGACCTTCCAGAGCTGGGCGGCCCTGCAGCGGCCCGGCACCTCGGCGCCGATCCGCTTCAACTCGGCCAACCTGCTGGCGCTGAACGGCAACTGCGACAGCGTGCCCGACATGTATGCCTACGCCGACAACGTCACCGGCGTCACCACCCGGCGCTACGGCTGCTCGTACGACTACGCGGGCCGCGCCATGCTGCAGCAGCCCCTTGATGTGCTCAGCCTGGTGTCGCGCGCCAACTTCCAGCTCGCACCCGACCACCTGGCCTTCGTCGAGGTGATCGGCTCGCAGACCGAGGCGCGCAAGGAATACGAGGCGATGCAGATCACCTCGGCCACGGCCAGCGACCGCTACTCCTACCCGGTCAACGGCCCGTACTACCAGAACCTGCTGGCGCTGTACCCGAACCTGACCGCCCAGACCGGCATGACCTTCGATGCCACCAAGCCGATCGCGATGCGCTGGCGCTGCCTGGAGTGCGGCCCGCGCATCGTTGACACCACGTCGAGCAATCTGCGCGTGGTGGCCGGCCTGGAGGGGGTCGTGCGTGGCTACGACTACAAGCTGGGTGTGATGGCCGGCCGCGCCACCAGCCGTGCGGTGCTGACCCGCGGCTACTTCTACGACGACAAGCTCGATGCGGCACTGGATTCCGGCCTGGTCAACCCCTGGCTGCAGCCGGGCCAGAGCCAGACCGCCGCCGGCATGGCCCAGCTGGATGCGGCGCGCGCCGACGGCCTGGAGCGGCTGCGCGGCAGCACGCACCTCTACGGCATCGACGCCACGGTGTCGGGCGAATTGTTCAAGCTGCCCGCCGGCGCCATGATGTTTGCGCTGGGGGCGGATTTCCGCCAGGAAGGCTACAAGCTCGAATACAACGAGGCCGTGCTCTATGCGGCGCTGCCCGATGCCGACTTCGTGTCACGCAAGCGGGACATCTCGGCGCTGTTCGGCGAGGTGCTGATCCCGGTGGTCAAGAACCTGGACCTGACGCTGGCCGTGCGGGCCGACGAATACTCTGACTTCGGCAGCACCGTCAACCCGAAGCTGTCGCTGCGCTTCCAGCCGCTGCCCAACCTGATGTTGCGTGGCTCGGCCAGCACCGGCTTCCGTGCCCCCAGCTTCGGGCAGCTGTACACCGCGGCCACTGACCCCAGCGGCACGCTGCCCACCATCACCAGCGCCCGCGACGACCCCGCGGCCGTCTGCAGCGGCCCCGGCGCGCTGGTTGGCGCGGCGCGCGACGGCGTGTGCGGCGTGCGCTTCGAGTACCTCACCGGCGGCAACCCCAACCTGAAGCCCGAGGAGTCCAAGCAATGGTCGGTCGGCTTCGTGGCCGAGCCCTTCGACTGGATGACGCTGAGCCTGGACACCTGGCGGGTCAACCGCAGCAATGTGATCGGCTTCCTGACGCCCGAAGGCGTGCTGAACAACTACGCGGTGCTCAGCCAGTACGTCATCCGCGGCGCCGACGGCAAGATCGACTACCTGCGCGCCGGCCGCATCAATGCTGCCGGCACCGTCACCGCCGGCACCGACATCGGCGTGACCCTGCGCGGCGCCCTGGCCGGTGGCAAGTGGACGACCTCGATGACCGGCTCGTACCTGGACACGCACAAGGAGCGCCTGTTCGACAACCAGCCCTGGGTGGAGCGCGTGGGGCGGTGGAGCAGCCAGGACCTGCGCCTGCGCTGGAAGCACAACCTGGCCTTCACCTATGGCCGTGGCGACTGGTCGGGCACGCTGTCGCAGAGCTACGTGTCGGGCCACAAGGCCTATGTGTGGAGCACCGGCGTGACCCAGCCCGGCGGCGAGGTGGACAGCTACGTGCGCTACAACCTCAGCGGCAGCTACACCGGCATCAAGAACCTGAGCGTCAATGCCGGCATCCGCAACCTGCTGAACACCGACCCGCCGTTCTCGATCCACCATTCCGACGAGGTCAGCGGCACGAGCTGGGACCCGCGTGTGGGCGATCCACGCGGCCGCTCGTTCTTCGTGAACATGACCTACAAGTTCTTCTGAACAGCGCGGCATCCGCAACAATCGGCGGGGCCTTCCGGATCGGGAGGCCCCGTTTTTCATGTCACGCCAGGACCTGCCCGCGCCATGAGGCTGCGCCACATCGAAGTTTTCCACGCCGTGATGCGCGCCGGCACCGTCAGCGGTGCGGCGCACCTGCTGCACATCTCGCAGCCGGCGGTCACCAAGGTGCTGCAGCATGCCGAGGCGCAGCTGGGCCTGCTGCTGTTCGAGCGTGTGCGCGGCAAGTTCTACCCCACGCCCGAGGCGCTGCGCCTGTTTACCGAGGTCGACAAGCTGCATGCCGATCTGGTGGCCATCCGCCGCCTGGCGGTGAGCCTGAAGAACGGCCAGGCGCAGACGGTCAAGCTCTCGGTCACACCGGCCCTTGGCGCCACCGTGGTGCCCGGTGCGATGACCCGCTGGGCCCAGGCCCAGCCCGACGGCCGCTGCGAGCTCAGCACGCACCACACGCGCGAGCTGGTGAACGCACTGCTGCTGGGCGAGGCCGAGCTGGGCCTGGCGCTGCATGACCCCAAGCACCCGGGCATCCTGGCCGAGCCGCTGGCCGAGGGACGCATGATGGTGCTGCTGCCACGCAAGCCCGCGCGCAGCGGCCGGCGCGCGGCCGAGCTGGCCGGCGCGCCGCTGGCCATCGATGAGCTGCCCGCCGACATGATCGGCCTGGCCGGCGACGATCCGCTGGGCCTGCGCGTCAGCCAGGAATGCGAGGCGCATGGCGTGCAGCCGCACTTCCGCATCACGGTGCAGACCTACCAGCTGGCGCGCGCACTGGCCGAGTCGGGCCTGGGGGCCGCGGTGGTCGACCCCTTCACCGCCGCCGCGGCCGACCGCCAACGTGTGCTGGTGCGCCCGCTTGATCCGGTGATGCCGGTGCCGCTGTACCTGCTCACCCCCTCGGCCATGCCGCTGTCGCAGGGCGCGCGACGATTGGTCAGGTTTCTGGGCGAGGCGGCTGCGGCCTGTCTGGCCCAGGGTGAGGCGGTGGCGGCATGAGTGGCGGCAGCCTGCCGGTCGAGGCCATCGCCGGCCATCCCGACTTCCGCCGCCTGGCCAGCGTGCAGGGTGTCGCGCATGATCTGCGTTATTCCGGGCGCAACAACTTCGCCGGCCGTGTGCTGTACCCGGGCCTGGACTGCGCGTGGATCCGCCGCGAGGCGGCCGAGGGCCTGGAAGCCGCCGCCGCCTGGCTGGCCGATCACCGCCCCGGCCACCGCCTGCTGGTGCTGGATGCGCTGCGCCCGCAGCGCGTGCAGGAGGCCATCTGGGCCGATGTGGCCGGCACCGACATGGCGCACTACTTTGCCGAGCCGGTGCGCGGATCGATCCACAGTTTCGGCATGGCGGTGGATGTGACCGTGCTGGGCCCCGATGGCACTGAGCGCGACATGGGCGCCGGCTACGACGAGATGGCGCTGCGCTCGCATCCGGCACTCGATGCCCAGCACCTGGCGCTGGGTGTGCTGAGCGCGGCCCAGGTGGCCGAGCGCGGCTGGCTGTATGCGGCCATGGCGCAGGGCGGCTTCCACGGCATTCCCACCGAGTGGTGGCACTTCGACCATGGCGACCGCGAGCGCGTGCGCCGGGAATATCCCCGTGTGCTTTGACACTCCCCCCCGAAGCGCCTTTGGCGCCTCCCCCCCAGGGGGGCGCCGCCAGCGGCCCGGCGAAGCCGGTTCCGCGGCGGC
>CAYPDO010000288.1:0-6222 GCA_964409495.1 uncultured Bordetella sp. | reverse complement strand
CGGCCCGGGGGGTGGCCGCCCCCCCCCCCCACCCCCCGGGCGGGGGGGGGGTGGGGGTTGGGGGGGCGGGCCGCCGGCCCCCCGGGGCGGGCGGCGGGCGGGGTGACGGTGATCGCATCGGCTTCCTCGATCACCGTGGCGCCCAGCTTGCGCAGCTCGGTGGCCATGGCGGCGATGCGGTCGGTTTCCTTCACGCGCCAGCTGGCGATGTTGGTCAGGCGCGTGCTGCCGTCGGCATACAGCGCCATCACCGCCAGCGTCATCGCGGCGTCGGGGATGTGGTTGCAATCCAGCGTGATGGCGCGCAGCGGCCAGGCACCGCGCCGCACCACCAGGCGGCCGGGCTCGCCCTGCACCTGGGCACCCATGGCCTGGGCGGCCTCGATGAAGCGGATGTCGCCCTGGATCGAATCGAGCCCGACCCCTTCGACGACGACGGGTGCCTCGGTGGCCGCGATGGCGCCCAGCGCCACGAAGTACGAGGCCGACGAGGCATCGGCCTCGACGTGGATCTCGCCCGGTGTGCGGTAGCGGCTGCCGGCGGGAATGGTGAAGCGTTGCCAGCCCTCACGCTGCACCGCGATGCCGAAGCGCGCCAGCAGGTTCAGCGTGATCTCGACGTAGGGCTTGCTGATCAGCTCGCCGGTCACGGCGATGCTGATGGCGCCGGCCGCGCTGGCCAGTGGCAGGGCCAGCAGCAGCGCGGTGAGGAACTGGCTGGAGACATCGCCGCGCACCGGGATCTCTCGCCCGGTGTGCAGCGTGCCGCCGGCCTGGCCGTGCAGCTTCAGTGGCGGATAGCCGGGCGTGCCCAGGTAGTCCACGCCGCAGCCCAGGGCCACCAGCGCATCCACCAGGTCTCCGATCGGGCGCTCGTGCATGCGCGGCACGCCCGACAGCGTGAACGCGCCGCCCTGCAGCGCCGCCAGCACCGCCAGCGCGGCGGCCAGCGGGCGCATCGCGGTGCCGGCATTGCCCAGGAACAGCGCCGCGTCGTGCACGGCCAGCCGGCCACCCAGGCCGGTGACGGCCAGCGTGCCGTCAGCCTGCGGCGTCAGCGTGCAGCCCAGCACACGCAGCGCATCCAGCATCACGCGGGTGTCGTCGCTGGCCAGCAGGTCGCGCACGAGGGTGGTGCCCTCGCTCAGCCCGGCCAGCAGCAGCACGCGGTTGGAAATGCTCTTCGAGCCGGGCAGGCGCACCGTGCCGGCGGCACCGCGCAGTGGCGGCAGATCGAGGTGGTGGGTGTCGAACATGGCGGGATGGCGGCGGCGCGTGCGGCGTGGCGCAGCGCTGCGCCGTGCAAGAGGGGTTGGGGTGAGGCGGGGCCGGGCTACTGCCCGCCACCACCGGTGCCGCGGCTGGGGCCACCGATCTGCCAGTGGCTGCGCGGCTCGGACGCTGTGCGGATGCGCTCTTCCAGCAGCTCGGCGTCGCCGTTGAGCATCGCGCGCTCCATCATCTCCAGCGCATAGCGGAAGCGCTGGCTCTGCTTGAGCACCTCTTCGCGGTTGGCCAGCAGGATGTCGCGCCACACGGCCGGATCGCTGGCGGCGATGCGCGTGAAGTCACGGAAACCCGGTCCGGCCAGCGACAGGAATTCCGGCCCCGCCGGCTGGTTGACGATGGCCGAGAAGTAGGCAAAGGCCAGCAGGTGCGGCAGGTGGCTCACGGCGGCAAAGGCCGCGTCGTGGTTCTCGGGCGACATGCGCAGCACCTGGGCGCCGATGGCGTTCCACACGTCCGAGGCCTTCTGCACCAGCTCGGGCCGGGTCTGCGGCAGCGGCGTCAGGATCACTTGGCGATTGTTGTACAGCGTGGCATCAGCATGCTGCACGCCGCTGTGCTCGCTGCCGGCGATCGGGTGGGCGGGCACGAAGCTGCCGATGCGGTCTTTCAGCACGCGGCGCGCGGTGTCGACCACGTCGCGCTTGGTCGAGCCCACGTCCATCACCAGCACATGCGGCTCCACCAGGTGCATGATGGACTTGAAGGTGACCTCGGTGGCGGCCACCGGCACGGCCACCAGCACGATGTCGGAGCCCGAGATCGCCAGCAGCGCCGATTCGGCCGCGGTGTCGATCACGCCCATGCGCTTGGCCAGTTCGGTGGTGGACGGCGACTTGCTGTAGCCCACCACGCGCCTGACCAGGCCGGCGCGCTTGAGCGCCAGCGCGAACGAGCCGCCCATCAGGCCGCAGCCGATGACCCCGAGCTGATTGAACATGGTGCGCGCGCTCCGGTCTTCTAGTGGACGTCGACCGGGTAGGCACCCAGGATCTTGAAGAAGGCGCAGGTCTCGCGCAGTGCGCGCAGCGCGGTGGCCATGCGCGGCTCGTCAGGGTGGCCGTCGAGGTCGATGTAGAAGTAGTACTCCCACTGGCCCGAGCGCGCCGGGCGCGACTCGAAACGCGTCATCGACACGCCGTGCTCCTTCAGCGGCACCAGCAGGTCGTGCACGGCACCGGGTTGGTTGGCCACGCTGACCACCAGGCTGGTGCAGTCATGGCCCGAGGCCTTGGGTGCCGGATGCCGGTCGGGGTGGGTGACAATGGCGAAGCGGGTGCGGTTGTGGGCATCGTCCTGGATCGCCGGGGCCACGATGTGCAGGCCGAACTCGCTGGCCGCGCGGGCGCTGGCAATGCCGGCGATGCTGGCATCCAGCGAGGCCAGGCGCGCACCCTCGGCATTGCTGGCCACCGGGCGGCGTTCCACATCGGGCAGGTGGTGGCTGAGCCAGCCATGGCACTGCGCCAGGGCCTGCGGATGCGCGGCCACGGTGTGGATGCCCGCCAGGCTGTTGTCCTTGCGCAGCAGGTTGTGGCGCACGATCAGGCTGGTCTCGCCGATGATGAACAGCGGCGAGGTCAGGAACAGGTCCAGCGTGCGCGCCACGCCACCCTCGGTGGAGTTCTCGACCGGCATCACGCCGAAATCGGCGGCGCCGGCGGCGGTGGTGCGCATCACCTCGTCCATGCTGGCGCAGGGCACCTTGACGATCGAGCTGCCGAAGAAACCCAGCGCCGCCTCTTCGCTGAAGGTGCCGGCCGGGCCCAGGAAGGCCACGCGCGTGGGGGTTTCGAGCGCGCGGCAGGCGCTCATGATCTCGCGCCAGATCGGCGCCACGTTGTCGTTCTTCAGCGGGCCGGGGTTGGCGCTTTTCAGGCCGTCGATGACCTGGGCCTCGCGCTCGGGGCGGAACACCACCGAGCCTTCCTTTTTCTTCAGCTCGCCCACGGCCAGCGCCAGGCCGGCGCGGCGGTTCAGCAGGGCCAGCAGTTCGCGGTCGACGCCGTCGATCTGGTGGCGCAGGGCCAACAGTTCGGGCTGCACGGGCGGGTGGCTTGCCGGGGCGTTGGAGGAGGTGTCGTCAGCCATGGCGGCGGGCAAATTCATTCAGGTAGTCGACCAGGGCCTGGACGCCCTCGATCGGCATGGCGTTGTAGATCGAGGCGCGCATGCCGCCCACACTCTTGTGGCCCTTGAGCTGCAGCAGCCCGGCCGCGCGCGCACCGGCCAGAAAGGCCTCGTTGAGCGACTCGTCGTGCAGGAAGAAGGGCACGTTCATGCGCGAGCGACCGTCATGCGCCACCTTGTTGGCATAGAAGCCGCCGCTGCCGTCCAGCGCGCCGTACAGCAGTGCCGCCTTGGCGATGGCGCGGCGCTCCATCTCGGCCACGCCGCCCTGGCGCTGCAACCACTGGAACACCAGGCCGGCGATGTAGATGCCGTAGGTGGGCGGGGTGTTGAACATCGAGCCGTGGGCGGCCACGGTCTTGTACTCGAAGGCGCTGGGGCAGATCGGCAGCGCGCGGTCGAGCAGGTCCTCGCGCACGAACACCAGGGTCAGGCCGGCCGGACCGATGTTCTTCTGCGCGCCGGCAAAGGCCAGGCCCACGCGGGCCCAGTCGATGGGGCGCGACAGGATGTGGCTGGAGCAGTCGACCACCAGCGGCGCGTCGCTGCCAAGCGCGGCCAGATCCGGCAGCGCGCCGAACTCCACACCGTGGATGGTCTCGTTGCTGCACAGATGCACGTAGCTGGCCCCCGGCCGCAACTGCCAGCCAGCCGCAGCCGGCAGCGTGGTGTGGCCATCGGCCTCGTTGCTGGCGGCAATCGCCACATCGGCGTACTTGCGCGCCTCGGCGGCCGACTTCTTCGACCAGGCACCGGTCACCACCAGATCGACCTGGCCGCCACGCGACAGGTTCAGCGGCACGATGGCGTTCTCGCCCAGGCCGCCGCCCTGCATGAACAGGATCTTGAAGTGCGGCGGCACCGCGAGCAGCGCACGCAGGTCGTGCTCGGCGGCCTCGTGGATCGAGATGAACTCCTTGCCGCGGTGGCTCATCTCCATCACGCCCATGCCCGAGCCGTGCCAGTCCAGCATCTCGGCAGCGGCTTCGCGCAGCACTTCTTCCGGCAGCACGGCCGGACCGGCCGAGAAGTTGTAGGGACGGTGCGTGGTGCTCATCGGCGCGATGGGTCGGGCAGGGCGGGTGGGCGCAGACGGGATTACTTCTTGGCCGAGGCCGCGGCCGCCGGAGGCTTGACGCCACCCCCGGCCGGAGCGCTGCCCTGGCCGTTCTGCGCCGGCAGGCCCAGCTTCTTGGCCACGCTCTGCTCCAGCGCCTTCAGCTTGGGCTCTATGGTGCCGCGCGTGTCCTCCACCAGCTTCTGGCTGAGCAACTGCTGGCTTTGCGGCACGATCTCGCTGAACTTGCGGCTCACCGGCGATTCAAGCCAGGCCACCAGGGTCTTGAGCTCGTCCTCGCTGAACTTCTCTTCCAGCAGCGGGCCGATGCTGGTGGCGGCCAGCTTCACCGCGCGTTCACGCATGTAGGGCGCGTTGCTGTCGAAGAACTTCTTCACCTCGGCCTGGATGTCCTTGCCCAGCGCCTCGCGCTTGTCGGCCGGCACCTGGCCCAGCGCGCGGCCGGCGCCCTGCAGCAGCATCTGCGCCGGCTCGCCCAGCAAGGCGCTGCCGATGTTCTCGAAGCCGCCCTGCTGCAGCTTCATCACCTTGGCCACCAGTTCCTTCTTGGCTGGCGAAATGGCCACGGCCGAGGCGGGCGCGGCCGGGGTGGCGGCCTGGGCCAGGGCCTGACCAGCGCAGCCGGCAATCAAGGCCAGCGAAACGGCTTGCGCCAGCGGTCTGAGAAACGTCATGCGGGATCCTGGTTGGGGGTGTCGGTGTCGGTGCCGCGGTCGGCGCCCGGCTCGGCATCGGTGCTGCCGTTGCCGTCGTCGTTGGCGTCGTTCTCGGCGATGCGCTGCAGGCCGCTGAGCTTGCTGCCATCGTCCAGCGCGATCAGGGTCACGCCCTGCGTGGCGCGGCCGAGCTCGCGGATCTCCGACACGCGGGTGCGCACCAGCACGCCCTTGTCGGTGATCAGCATGATCTCGTCGTTGGCGCGCACCAGCGTGGCGGCCACCACCTTGCCGTTGCGCTCGCTTTGCTGGATGGCGATCATGCCCTTGGTGCCGCGGCCGTGGCGGGTGTACTCGACGATGCTGGTGCGCTTGCCGTAACCGTTCTCGGTGGCCGTGAGCACGCTCTGCGTCTCGTCCTCGGCCACCAGCATCGCGATCAGGCTCTGGCCGTCTTCCAGCATCATGCCGCGTACGCCGCGCGCCTGGCGGCCCATGGCGCGCACATCGTCTTCGTCAAAGCGCACCGCCTTGCCGCTGTCGGAGAACAGCATCACGTCGTGCTTGCCGTCGGTGAGCGCGGCGCCGATCAGGTGGTCGCCTTCATCGAGGTCGACCGCGATGATGCCGGCCTTGCGCGGGTTGCTGAAGTCATCCAGCGCGGTCTTCTTCACCGTGCCCAGCGCGGTGGCCATGAAGATGTAGTGGTCGGCCGGGAAGCTGCGGAACTCGCCGGTCAGCGGCAGCACCACGTTGATCTTCTCGTCGGCCTGCAGCGGGAACATGTTGACGATGGGCTTGCCGCGGCTGGCACGGCCGCCCTGCGGCACTTCCCACACCTTCAGCCAGTAGACGCGGCCGCGGTTGCTGAAGCACAGGATCCAGTCGTGGGTGTTGGCGATGAAGAGCTGGTCGATCCAGTCGTCCTCCTTCGTGGCCGTGGCCTGCTTGCCGCGGCCGCCGCGCTTTTGCGCCCGGTATTCGGTCAGCGGCTGGCTCTTGATGTAGCCGGTGTGGCTGAGCGTCACCACCATGTCGGTGGGCGTGATCAGGTCTTCGGTGCCCAGCTCC
>CAYPDO010000287.1:0-6237 GCA_964409495.1 uncultured Bordetella sp. | reverse complement strand
GGCGTGCCCAGGTCCTGGGCCTGCAGCGGGCCGCCGCGGCCGTGCAGCGCGCCGTTGAGCCGGGTGTTGTGCTCGGCGCGGCGGAAGTAGGGCAGCACCTCGTCGAAGGCCCAGCCGGGGTTGCCGGCGGCGGCCCAGCCGTCGTAGTCCTGGCGCTGGCCGCGGATGTAGATCATCGCGTTGATCGAGCTCGAGCCGCCCAGCACCTTGCCGCGCGGCTGGTAGCCGCGGCGGCCGTTCAGGCCCGGCTGCGGCACGGTCTCGAAGCCCCAGTTCAGCGACGGGCTCTTGGCCATCAGCGCCAGGCCGGCGGGGCAGTGGATCAGCGCGCTGGTGTCGTCGGTGCCGGCTTCCAGCAGCGCCACCTTCACGGCGGGATCCTCGCTCAGGCGGGCGGCCAGCACACAGCCGGCGGAGCCGCCGCCGATCACCACATAGTCGAAATGCATGCCCGGGTCTCCATGGTCTCGCACGGGCGCTCGGGGCAGGCCCGCTGTCGGCCGGCGTCCACGGGGGTGGGCACCTGGCCAGCGAAATCATGACAGCCGGCGGGCCGGCCGCATCTGGGCTGGGCACCTGCCTCTAGAAGAAGGCCGGGTTCTCCCCAGTCAGGGCCGGCGGCTGACGCTCAGGCCGCGGGCGGGGTGGCCGGCGGTGTGCCGTCGGCGCTGGTGGTGTCGGGCGCGCCATCCTGGCCATCGGCCGGGGCGCTGCCATCGTCGGGGCGCTGCGTCTTCTTCTGGCGCTTTTCTTCGGCCTTGCGCTTCTTGGCCAGTTCGCGTTGCCGCTTTTCGTACGAGTAGTTCGGAGTCGCCAAGGGGGGTGTCCTCTGGGGAAGGCTCAAGGCGCGCCGATCGCGCAATGCAGCGTGCGCGCAGCATAAGGCATCCGGCCACAGGCCCTGCCGATTGCCGCCGCGGCGCGCCGCACGCGCAGAAAAGGCAAAGGGCCATGCATGCATGGCCCTTCAGGGTGTCTGGCGCCGGGTACGGGTTCCGGTACTCCGCCCATTGGTGCGGTCGGTTTTCGCGTCGACAGAAAGGATTGTGCAGGCCGCTCATGACGACGGTATGACCGAGAACAAGGGGGAACACCGGCCAGTTCCCGCGGATGCGGGGAAGCTTGAACATGTTGCGGTGCACAATTCCAGCATCCACAGCGAGCAGCGGCCCACCGGCCGCGAAGGTGAAGGGCCCCATGCGCCAGGTCGTGTTCAATCAGAAGGGCGGCGTCGGCAAGTCGACGATTGCGTGCAACCTGGCGGCCATCGGCGCGCAGCAGGGCCTGCGCACGCTGCTGGTCGACCTGGACGCCCAGGGCAACAGCACGCGCTACCTGCTGGGCGCGCTGGCCGACGAGCCGCTGCCCGGCGTGGCCGAGTTCTTCGACCAGACGCTGAAGTTCACACTGCGCGACCAGGGCATCGAGGCCTTCGTCACCGCCTCGCCCTTCGAGAACCTGGATGTGATGCCGGCCAGCCCGCGGCTCGATGAACTGCACGGCAAGCTCGAGAGCCGCTACAAGATCTACAAGCTGCGCGATGCGCTGGCCGCGCTGGGCGAGCGCTATGACCGGGTGTGGATCGACACGCCGCCGGCGCTGAACTTCTACACCCGCTCGGCGCTGATCGCCGCCCAGGGCTGCCTGATCCCGTTCGACTGCGACGATTTCTCGCGCCGTGCGCTCTACGGCCTGATGGAGTCGGTGCAGGAGATCCAGGCCGACCACAACGCCGAGCTGAAGGTCAGCGGCATCGTGGTCAACCAGTTCCAGGCGCGTGCCAACCTGCCGCAGCGCCTGGTGCAGGAACTGATCGATGAAGGCCTGCCGGTGCTGCAGCCCTACCTGGGCGCCAGCGTGAAGATCAAGGAATCGCACGAGCGCGCGCTGCCCATGGTGCACCTGGACGCGCGACACCGCCTGACCCAGGACTACCTGGCTCTGCACGCGGCGCTGCAGCCGGCGCCCGCGGCCAAGGCGCGGCGCGGGCGCTGAGGCGCGGCTTCAGCGCGCCGGCCGGGCGCCGGCTTCCGCCGGTGCCTGCAGCTCGCGCATCCAGCGCTCGAGCATGCGCTGCTCGTAGCGCAGGCCGTCGTGCCCGCGCAGGCTGCCGATCTGATGCAGGTAGTTCATGTCGCTGAGCCAGGTGTCGCCCTGGCGCAGGACCTGCTCGCCGCGCGCCAGCGTGTAGCGCAGGTGCAGGCGCGGCCAGTCGGCGCGGCCCTTCAGCACGCGGATCTCGCTGGCCGGGCGGATCCAGGGGTTCAGCTCGCCGGCCAGGTCGATGTCCAGCACCTCGATGCGCAACGACTGGTCGGCCGGCAGGCGTGCGGCGGCCAGGGTTTGCAGCTGCCGCGTCAGCGCATCGCGCACCTGTTCGGCATCGCTGCCGCGGCCGGCATCGGTGTAGCGCTCGGGCTGGACATAGCGGATGTCGACGCTGGCCGCATGGGCCGGGCCGCTGCCCCAGGCAGCCAGGGCCAGCAGCAGCGCGGTCAGGGTGGACGATGGCAGAGGGTGGCGCATCGGGTTCCTCCGGTTCGGGGCGGCGGGCGCCGCCATGCCAGGTGGGATCCAAGGGGCCGTGCAGGGTTCCGGGCTTTGCCGGCGCTTCACACGGCCGTGCCGCGGCCGTCGCCCGGTTGCATCGCCAGTGCGGTGCAGCCGGGCGCGGGCTCGGCCACGCAAGGCAGGATCCAGCCCTCGGCGATCTCGTCGGCCAGCAGGCTGGGCCAGTCGATGCGGTGGCGCACCTGGCCCCGCACCAGGCGGCTGATGCAGGTGCGGCAGCTGCCGTTGCGGCACGAGGCCGGCACCGCCAGGCCTTCGCGCAGCGCCGCCTGCAGCAGGCTGTGGCCGGGCAGCACCGGCACGCTGCGGCCTTCGGGCAGCAGCGTGAGCAGGATCGGCGGGCGGTCGGCCTTGGCCATCGTGGGCGGGGCGCCGCGGCCGTCAGCGGCCGGCCGGCGTGGCGCGGCCGAACACCAGCACCAGGTTGTTGGCCGGCATGGCCACGCGTTCCAGCAGTTGCAGGCCCTCGGCACGTGCGGCTGCGCCCACCGCGGCCAGCGTGCGCACGCCCCAGGCGGGGTTGCGCTGGCGCAGGTCGGCATCGAAGGCCAGGTTGCCAGGCGCCGGCGGCTCGCCGTCGACGAAGTACGGGCCATAGGTGAGCAGCAGGCCACCGGGCGTGAGCAGGCGCGTGGCATGGCGCATCAGCGCGCCGCAGCAGGCCCAGGGTGCGATGTGCAGCATGTTGGCGCAGTAGATCGCGTCGAACGGCCCGGCCACGGGCCAGGGCTCGGCCAGCACATCGAGCTGCTGCGGCGCCAGCAGGCCAGGCGCGGTGCCCGTGGCCTGGGCCTCGGCACGCCAGGCGGCGATCGAGGCCAGCGCCGTGGCATCGGGATCGGTGGGTTGCCAGGTCCAGCCGGGCAGCTGGGCGGCAAAGTGCGCGGCATGCTGACCGGTGCCGGCGGCAATCTCGAGCGCCGTGCCGGTGGCCGGCAGCACGCGCTGCAGCACGGCCAGGATGGGCGCCTTGTTGCGCTCGGCAGCGGCGCTGGTCTGGCGGATGGGGGGCAGGGGTGTGGCGGTCATCGATGCAGGGCAGTCTGCCATGCCGGCGGCGGCCTGGCGTCGGCGGGGCTTCAGCCCGGCCGGATGGCCTCGCCTTCCACCCACACCTGCTGCACCTGCAGCGCGGTGTCGAGTGCCACCACGTCGGCCCAGGCGCCGGGCACCAGGCGGCCGCGGTCGGGCAGGGCCAGGTGCTCGGCGGCATGGGTGGCAGTGCGGCGCGAGGCCTCGGCCAGGCCCAGGCCCAGGCCCACCAGGTTGCGCAGCGCCTGGTCGAGCGTGAGCGTGCTGCCGGCCAGCGTGCCATCGGCCAGGCGCACGCCGCCCAGGCACTTGTGCACCGTCTGGCGGCCCAGCAGGTAGGGGCCGTCGGGCATGCCGGTGGCCGCGGTGGCATCGGACACGCAGTACAGCCCGGGGATGGCCCGCAGCGCGGCGCGGATGGCGCCCGGGTGCACATGCAGCAGGTCGGGGATCAGCTCGGCGTGCTGGGCATGGGCCAGTGCCGCGCCCACCAGGCCGGGCGCGCGGTGGTGCAGGCCGCTCATGGCATTGAACAGGTGGGTGAAGCCGCTGGCGCCGCGTGCCAGGGCGGCCACGCCGTCTTCGTAGCTGGCGTTGCTGTGGCCCAGCTGCACCACGAAGCCCAGCGCGCGCAGCTGGCTGATCCAGTCGAGGTGGCCGGGCAGCTCGGGTGCCAGGGTCACCAGGCGGATCGGCGCCAGCGCGTGCAGGGCCAGCAGTTCCTCGGTGCTGCCGGGCCGTGCATCGGGCGGTTGCGCGCCCAGGCGCTTCGGGTGGATGAACGGCCCCTCCAGGTGCACGCCCAGCACCCGCGCCATGCCGGGCTGGCGCTGCCGGCAGTGCGGGCCTATGGCGGCCATGGCGGCACGCAGATCGGCGGCCGGGGCGGTCATGGTGGTGGCCAGCAGGGCCGTGGTGCCCTGGCGGGCATGCAGCCGGGCGATGGCGGGCAGCGCATCGCCGGCCTCCATCGTGTCGCGGCCACCGCCGCCGTGCACATGCAGGTCGATGAAGCCGGGCAGCAGCAGCGGCAGCGCGCTGGCCAGCACCTGGGCCTCGCTGGCCGGCGTGCCGGTGATGCCGGCGATGCGCCCGTCGGCGCCGACGTGCAGGCAGCCGGTGACAAAGCCATCGGGCGTGAGCACCTGGCCGTGCAGCGTGGTGGGGTGGGGTTGGGGGGCGGACATCGGCGGCCAGGGTATCAAAGCCGGCACCGCAGCGGCCGTGCGGGCATGGCCGCCGTGGCCGCGATGCCGGCCGCGGCTCTGCGACAATGCGGGCATTGCAAGCGCCGGCTTCGTGCCCCCGAAGCCGGCGCTTTTCATTCCCGGGGCCATGTCGAGGACAACCATGCTCAAAAACCTCAGGCGCGCAGCCATGGCTGCGGCGTTCTGTACTTCTGCCACCGTGATGTCGACCGCGGCCCATGCGGCGCCGCTGCAGGCCTGTTTCGTGTACGTCAGCCCGGTGGGCCAGGCTGGCTGGACCTACCAGCACGAGCAGGGCCGCCAGGCCCTGCAGCAGGCGCTGGGCGAGGCGGTGAAGACGCGCTTTGTCGAGGCCGTGCCCGAGGGCGCCGACAGCGAGCGCGTGATGCGCGACATGGCGCGCGATGGCTGCGGCCTGATCTTTGCCACCAGCTTCGGCTACCTGGAGCCGGCACTGCGCGTGGCGGCGGACTTTCCGGCGGTGAAGTTCGAGCATGCCGGCGGCTACAAGACCGCGGCCAACCTGAACACCTACAACGCCCGCTGGTACGAAGGCCGCTGGCTGGCCGGCTGGCTGGCCGGCAAGCAGAGCAAGAGCGGCGTGGCCGGCTATGTGGCGGGTTTTGCGGTGCCCGAGGTGGTGCAGGGCATCAACGCCTTCACGCTGGGCATGCGCGCGGCCAATCCAAAGGCCGAGGTGAAGGTGGTGTGGCTGAACGCCTGGTTCGATCCCACGCGTGAGCGCGAGGCGGCGCTGAGCCTGGTGGCCCAGGGTGCCGACGTGCTGACCAACCACAGCGGCTCGCCGGCCGTGCCGCAGGCCGCCGAGGAGAAGGGCGTGATGCTGCTGGCCTACCAGAGCGACATGCGCCGCTTTGCGCCGAGGGCGCAGCTGGCGGCGGTGACCCAGCACTGGGGCCCGTACTACACCCAGGTGGCCAAGGCGGTGATCGCCGGCCACTGGAAGCCGCAGCCGGTGTGGGGTGGCATGAAGGACGGCGGCGTGCAGCTCTCGGCGGTGAACGATGCGCTGCCTGCGGCGCTGAAGGCCGAGTTGGAGAAGAAGCGGCTGGACATGGTGGCCGGCCGCCTGCTGCCCTTTGCGGCGCCGTTGGTGGACAACGCCGGGCGGGTGCGGCTGGACAAGGGCGCGCTGGCGGATGCGCAGATCGCGCAGATGGACTGGTTTGTGCAGGGGGTGGTGGGGGCGGTGCCGGCGGGGCGCTGAGTTTCATGCGCTTGCCGTGGAATGCCGTGCCGTGACTTGCCGGCGGGCGTTTCCCATGGCTCGTGGCAGCGCGCCGGGATTTCGCCCCGGCGGGCGACCCCCTTTCTTTTTCGCGAAAAAGAAAGGGGGCAAAGAAAAGCGCTTCCAAACTTTCCGACACCACCGAGCAGTTCTCCGGTGCATCGAGGCGGGCGCCTC
>CAYPDO010000286.1:0-6280 GCA_964409495.1 uncultured Bordetella sp. | reverse complement strand
GCCGCGCGCGGCACCATCGTGGCGATGGTGGGCACCGGCGCCTCGTGCCAGCAGAAGTGCGTGCTGATGATGTTGGCGCCCGCGGCCTCGATGGCCTGGCCCAGCGACACCACCTCGTCCCAGGCCAGGCCGCCCTCGAGCATGTCCATCGCCGAGATGCGAAACACGACGATGAAGCGGGCCCCCACGGCCTCGCGCACGCGCCGCACCACCTCCACCGCGAAGCGCATGCGGTTTTCCCATGGGCCACCGTAGCGGTCGGTGCGCAGATTGGTCTTCTGCACGAGAAAGGTGCTGATCAGGTAGCCGGCCGAACCGATGATCTCCACGCCGTCGTAGCCGGCCAGCTGCGCCATGCGCGCGCACTGCACAAAGTCAGCGATCTGCTTCTCGATGCCGTCTTCGTCCAGCGCGTTGGGCGTGAAGCGTCCGATGCGCGATTTGACCGCCGAGGCGGCCACGCAATCGGGGCCGCCGGCCAGCGGGCCGGTGTGCAGGATCTGCAGGCAGATCTTCACATCGGCATCGGCGGCGTGCACGGCCTCGGTGATCAGCCGGTGCTGCGCCGCCTCTTCGGGCGTGCTGAGCTTGCTGCCGCGACCGGCCTCCAGGTTGGGGCAGATGCCGCCGGTGATGATCATGCCCACGCCGCCGCGCGCACGCTCGGCGTAGTAGGCCGCCATGCGCGGGTAGCCGTCGGCCGATTCTTCCAGCCCGGTGTGCATCGAGCCCATCAGGATGCGGTTCTTCAGCCGCGTGAAGCCCAGGTCAAGCGGGCGGAACACATGCGGGTAGCGGGCCAGGCCGGGCTGGGCCGTGGGGCTGGCGGTGAGGGCGGTGTCGGACATGGTTGGCATCGCGGCAGATGGTTGTGGAAGGGCAGGGGCCCGGCAGCCCCGCCGGGCCGCCCCAAGGGGCTGCGCGCCCCCTCGGGGGGCAGGAGCGCAGCGACGTGGGGGCCCGCGCTAGCGCGTCGGAATCTCGTTGAACGGCAGGCCGCGGTCGGCGCGCAGGTCGGCCGGCAGGCCCAGCACACGCTCGGCAATGATGTTGCGCAGGATCTCGTCGGTGCCGCCCTCGATGCGCGTGGCCGGTGACCGCAGCAGCATGGCCTGGAAGCGCCCGGCGGCCTCGGCCTGCGCATCGCCCTGCAGCACACCGGCGGGGCCTTGCAGGTCCATGGCGAACTGCGCAATCTCTTGCAGCGTGCTGCCGGCCACCAGCTTGCCGATCGAGTTCTCGGGGCCGGGCGTCTGGCCCTTGGCCAGCGCCGAGATGCTGCGGTAGGCGGTGTACTTCAGGCCGCTGGTGCGCACCGCCCAGGTGGCCAGCCTGCTGCGCACGGCGGGGTCGTCCACCGCCTTGCGGCCATCGCCCAGGTCGAACGCGCAAGCCCATTCGAACAGTTCCGGAAAGCCCGTGGGCATGCCCGCGCCGATCGACAGGCGCTCGTTCATCAGCGTGGTGAGCGACACACGCCAGCCCTGGCCCACGGCGCCCAGGCGCTGGTGGTCGGGGATGCGCACATCGGTGAAGAACACCTCGTTGAAGCCGCTCTGGCCATTCACCTGCTTGATCGGCCGCACCGCCACGCCGGGGCTCTTCATGTCGAGGAAGAACATGGTCAGGCCGTCGTGCTTGGCCACCGTGGGGTCGGTGCGCGCCAGGATCATGCCGTGGTCTGAATAGTGCGCGCCGCTGGTCCAGATCTTCTGGCCGTTGATGACCCAGTCGTCGCCATCCCGTTCGGCCTTGGTGCGCAGGCCGGCCAGATCGGAGCCGGCCACCGGCTCGCTGAACAGCTGGCACCAGATCTCCTCGCCCGAGGCCAGCGGTGGCAGGTAGCGCTGCTTGTGTTCCTCGGCCGCATAGGCCATCAGCGTGGGCGCGATCATGCCCTGGCCGATGATGAACACCCCGGCCAGCTTGGCGTACACGCCTTCTTCCTGCTGCCAGATCACGCGCTGGATCGGCGTGGCGCCGCGGCCGCCGTAGTCCTTGGGCCAGTGCAGGCAGGCCCAGCCGGCATCGGCCTTCTTTTTCTGCCAGGCCTTGGAGGCGGCGATCACGTCACCCGCGGGCAGGGCCGGCTGGCCGAAGCCGGCCTGCTCCAGCGCGGCCTGGTGCTCGTACGGGGCGTTGGCAGCGATCCAGGCGCGCACCTCGGCGCGGAACGCGGCTTCTTCGGGGCTGTCGTCAAAGTTCATGGCGGGTGTGTGCTCGTGTGCTTGTGTGCGTGGTGCGGCCGGTGCGATCAGGCGGCCAGCGCGGTGGCTGCGCCGTCGCGTGTGCGCCGGGCCTTCAGCGCCTCGATCAAACGGTCTTCCCATTGGCTCTGGCTGCCGAGTGCCAGCGCCAGCAGGTTGGCGCGGCGGTAGTGCAGGTGGCAGTCGAACTCCCAGGTGAAGCCCATGCCGCCATGCACCTGGAGGTTGTTGCGCGCGCAGTGCTGGTAGGCCTGCGTGCCGCTCACCCGCGCGGTGGCCGCGGCCTCGGGCAACTCGGCCGCGCCGGTGCAAAGCGCCCAGGCGCCGTAATAGGCGTTCGAGCGCGCCAGCGTGGCCGACACATACATGTCGGCCAGCATGTGCTTGATGGCCTGCTGGCTGGCGATGGCACGGCCGAAGGCGAAGCGCTGCTGCGCGTACTCGCAGGCCGTCTCCAGCGCCTGGTGCGCGCCGCCCACCTGCTCGAAGGCCACCAGCACGGCCGCCTGGTCGAGCGCGGCATCCACCAGCGTCGCGCCCGCACCGGGCGCGCCCAGCGGCTCGGCCTCGGCACCCGTGAAGCTGATGCGCGCCTGGCTGCGCGTGGGGTCGATGCTGGGCAGAACCTCACGCTGCACGCCGTGCGCCGCGGCCTGCACCAGGTACAGCGAACAGCTGCCCGCGGCATCGCCCTCGCCGCGCGCGGCCACGATCAACAGCTGGGAGATGTCGCCATCGGGCACCGGCTGCTTGCTGCCGGACAGGCGCCCTTGCGCCACCGTGGTGTCGCGCACCTGGGTCGCGTCCAGCCGGCCGGGGCGCTCGGCCAGGGCCAGCGTGGCGATCACCTCGCCGCTGGCCAGCGCGGGCAGCCAGCGCTGCTTCTGCGCCTCGGTGCCGCCTTGCAGGATGAGTGCCGCGGCCAGGCCGATGCTGGTTGAAAAGGGCACCGGCGCCACCGCGCGGCCCAGCTCTTCGGCAATGACGCACAGCTCCAGCGCGCTGGCGCCCAGGCCGCCATAGGCCTCGGGGATGGCCGCGCCCAGGTAGCCCTGTTGCCCCAGGCCTTTCCACAGCGCAGCGTCAAAGGATTGCGGGCCATCCAGCACCGCGCGCACGGCGCTGCGGCTGCACTGGTCGGCCAGGAAGCGGCGGGCCTGCTCCTGCAGCTGCCGCTGCTCGGCGGAGAAATCGAATTCCATGCGAAGTACCTCGCTTGCGGCGCACGTTGACGGCCATCATGGTGGCGCAGCGCGCCGGGGGCGCAAATCGTCGGAAGGGACGAATGTCGGGCCCGCGCGCCGTGGCGTGGCACGGCCTGTCGCGTGCGGCACAGCCGGCGCCGGGGCAATCCTCTACAAGCACGACCCCATGGCCACCTACCACCCCGAAGCCCTGTTGCAGGGCGACGACCCCGGCGCCTGGAGCGCCCCCATTCCGCTCAGCTTCACCAAGCGCGGCGTGCTGCTGTATGCGCTGGGCATCGGCCTGCCGGGCGCGGGGGATGCGCCCGATCTGCGCTACGTGTACGAAGGCCATCCCGCGTTCGCGGTGTTTCCCACCTTCGCCATCCGCTGGGGCAGCCTGGGCCTGCAGCTGGATCCGGCGGCGCTGCCGCCGTCGCCCGGGCCGCTGATGATCGATGCCGAGCGCCAGCTCGAGCTGCTGGCGCCGCTGCCGCTGGAGGGCACGGTGCAGGTGCGCTCGCGCCTGCTGGCGGCCCACCCGCGCGGCAAGGGCAGCGCCTTCGTGGAGGTGGAAAGCGAGGTGCACGACGCCGATGGCCGCTTGTGCGTGCGCATGGTGTTCGGCTCGTTCCGCCGTGGCGTGGCGGCGCTGGGCGACATTGAGCCGTTCACCGGCCGCGGCCTCACCCGCTCGGTCAAGATCGCGCCGCCGGCGCGGGCGCCCGATGTGCAGCTGCAGGCCGCCATCCCCACCACGCAGGCCATGCTGTACCGCCTGTCGGGCGACTACAACCCGCTGCACATCGATCCCGAGGCGGCGCGTTTCGGTGGCTTTCCGCGGCCCATCCTGCACGGCCTGTGCACCTATGGCCACTGCGGCCAGCTGCTGCTGCGTGCATTGGCCGGTGGCGATGCGGCGCGCTTTGCCAGCCTGCGCCTGCGTTTCTCGGCGCCGGTGTACCCGGGCGACACGCTGCGCATCCTGGGCTGGCACGACGGCCCGGGCCGCCTGGTGTTCGAGGCCCGCACCGGCACGCCGGGCGGGGCCGATGACACGGTGGTGGTGAACCACGCGGTGTTCGGCTGGCACGCCTGAGGCGCGCGCAGCGCCTGGCGCGCGGCCACCGGGCCCGTGCCGCCGCGCCGGCAGGCTCAGCGCTCAGAGATCGCCGATGGCCGCCACCAGGCGCTGCCACAGCGCGTCACCCTGGGCGCCATTGGTCAGGATGACCAGCCCGCTGCCGCGCGCCGGCGAGAACTGCGCGAAGCTGCGAAAGCCGGTGCTGTTGGCGCCGCTGTGGTGGGCGATGTCGCCCCCGCGGGTGGCGTTGAGCGACCAGCCCAGGCCCCAGTACACCGCCTCGCCCTGGGCGCTGCCCGGGCGCTCGATGGGCTCGCGCGCATCCACCGCCACCTGGCGGCGCAGCATCTCGCGCGCCGACGCCTGCGACAGCAGTGCCGACTCGCCGCGCTCGGCCTTCAGCACCTCCAGCAGCAGCCGCGCATAGTCGTTGGCGCTGGTGTAGAGCGTGTAGGCCGCGTTGGGGTGCAGGTAGCGCGATCTCGGCTGCGCCGTGCCGTCGTGCGCATGGCCGGTGGCCTGGCGGGCGCCGATGTGCGGTGTCCAGCCGAAGTCGCTGTGCTGCAGCCCCAGCGGCTGGAACAGGCGCTGCTGCGCCAGGCGGTCCAGCGGCTGGCCGCTGATCCACTCGATGCGCCGCTGCAGGTAGAAGATGCCCTCGCTCGAGTAGCCGAAACGCGCGCCGGGCCTGAACAGCAGCGGCAGCGGGCCCTCACGCTCCTCGCCGCCGGGGCGCCAGTTGGGATAGCCCGAGGTGTGCGCCAGCAGCATGCGCGGCGTCACCCGCTGCTTGTCGGGCAGATCGGGCACCAGCAGTTCCGGGCCGTAGGCCACCGCCGGGCGGTCGAGCGCAAGCTGCCCGGCGTCCACCAGCTGCAGGGCCAGCAGGGCCAGGATGGGCTTGCTCATCGAGGCGGCCTCGAACACGGTGTCGGCGGTGACAGCCTCGCCCGACCCCGCGGCGCTCAGGCCATAGCCCTTGGACCAGACGAGCGTCCGCCCGCGGATCAGCGCGATGGCCAGGCCCGGCACCTGGTGCTCTGCCAGCAGCGCGGGCACCAGCCGGTCCACGGTGGCCAGCAGCGCCGCGTGGGGCAGCGGCCTGCCCGGGTCATCGGGTGCCAGGCGCGCCAGGGCCAGCGTGGCGCTGCGGCGCACCGCCTCGTCGCGGTCGCTCAGGCAGCGTGTCAGGTCTGGGCTTGCCGCCTGGGCCACGCCCGCCACCGCGCCCAGGCCACCCAGCGTGTCCGCGGCCACCTGCCGCACCTGGGCGCTGGCATCCGACAGCAGGCGCAGCAGCTGCGGCAGCGCCGGGCCGGCCGCGGCACCCATGCGGCCCAGCGCGATGGCGGCCGATCTGCGCAGCTCGGTGTCGCCACGGCCCAGGGCCTGGGCCAAGGCCGACACCGCGGCCTCGCCGATCTGCCCCAGCGCCACGGCTGCGGCGCCGCGCAGGTAAGGGTCTGCATGGCCCAGCGCGGCCATCAGCGGCGCCACCGCGGCATGGGCCTGCGGGCCCAGCCGCCCCAGCTGCGCGGCGGCCTGCTCGCGCACCTTCGGGTCTTGATCGCCCAGGGCCTGCACCAGGGCGGGCAGGTCAGCCGTGCCGGCTGTGTTGGCTGTGTCGGCTGGTGGCGCAGCCTGCAGCCAGGGGCTCCAGGCCAGGCACAGCAGCAAGAGCTTCAGGCGGCAGCGCATCGGTTCAGGCGGCTCATGGCCTCAGCCCCGCCGGGCCGCCCCAAGGGGCTGAGCGCCCCCCTCGGGGGGCAGGAGCGCAGCGATGTGGGGGGCGAGACTCAGACCAG
>CAYPDO010000285.1:0-6283 GCA_964409495.1 uncultured Bordetella sp. | reverse complement strand
TGTTGTGCACGCTGCGCTGCTTGGCGCGCTGGCCGTGGATGGCCTCCACCGGCTGCCCCGCCTTCATCTGCGCGATGACCTTCTTCTGCCCCGGGATGATCCAGAAGAACACGTTGGCGCTCATCGCCGTGGCCATCATCGCGCCCACCAGCAGGAAGGCCGCGCGCCCGGCAAACCACTGGCACGCCGCCCAGGCCGACAGCGCCACCACCGCCGCCACCACGGCGCCCACCAGCGCGTCGCCGTTGGCGCGCCGGCCCAGCGTGCGGCAGATCAGGTCGTACACCGCCCAGAAGCCGGCCAGCAAGCCCAGCGACACCGCGCCGGCCACCGCCGGCGGCCAGTCGTGCACGCGTTTGTCCACCAGAAAGCTGCCGGCGTTGAACAGGTACAGCACCGTGAACAGGCCGAAGCCGGTGAGCCAGGTGCTGTAGCTCTCCCAGTAGAACCAGTGCAGGCGCGCAGGCAAGGCGGCCGGCGCCACCAGGTACTTCTGCGGGTGGTAGAAGCCGCCGCCATGCACCGCCCACAGCTCGCCGCTGACACCCTTGGCGCGGTCGGCCGGATCGGCCGCCGGCAGCAGGCTGTTGTCCAGGAACACGAAGTAGAACGACGAGCCCACCCAGGCGATCGCGGTGATCACATGCGCCCAGCGCAGCAGCAGATTGGCCCAGTCGAGCAGGTAGGCCTCCATGGCCGCCTCCAGCAGATGTCGCGATGCGCCACCGGTCGGCCGGCCCGCCAGCCGGGCCCGGCCCCGGCGGCGACCATGAAAACCAGTTTAGCCAGTTGCATGCCAGCCACGGCGCGCGCCACACGGGCCGGAAGCCCGATACACCCAGTGACCGATGTCACGACTGCGCAGGGCTGCCCCTCGGTCCGGGGACCGGCAACTTATCCGCGCACAAGTGAGGCGTCAGCGTTCGCCCCTATAGTGATCGGCACAAAAATGGCGACCTGGCGAGCGACACCGGGTCCCTTCACCCAGGAAGGCGGCATGTCGGACGGGAATCTGCGCGGCGCTGCCGGGTGCAGCCGATTCCAGTCAGGACGCACCGTTCGTCCCGTGGAACAGGTTGTCGTTGTACCCCCGAGCAGGAGTTGTTTCACATGGGATCCCCGGTCTTGTCGCAGCCGCGCCGCCCTGGCGCGCGCATGGTTCCGCAGTTGTCTGCCCCCACCTTGCTGGCCACCGCGGCCATGCTCTGCCTGGTCGGCGCGCCATCGGCGCGGGCGCAGGCTGACGAATCCAAGTTCATCGAGGTCAAGCCCGGTGACACGTTCTCGTCGCTGGCGGCGCGCCATACCGGCAGCGTGCGCAACTGGCGCAAGCTGTACCGGCCGCAGCAAAGCCGCCTGAGCGACCCCAACCGCATCCAGGTCGGCATGCGCTTCGAGCTGGTCAGCGATGCGCAGGGCCAGTTCCTGTGCCTGGTGGGCCAGCATGGCCGCCCGCTGCCCGCCGCTGCGGCGGTGGCTGCGGCTGTCACCCCGGCACCCGCACCCGCACCCGCACCCGCCGCCGCCCCGGCGCCTGCGCCAGCCCCGGCGCCAGCGCCGGCCGCTGCCCCGGCCGCCGCCGCCGCACCGGCGGCCTCGGGCGAGTTCGTGCTGGGCGTGCTGCCCAACATCGCCCCGGCCACGCTGCTGGCCCAGTACGAGGCGATGCGCCGCTACCTCGAAAAGCACAACGCCGGCATGAAGGTCAAGGTGGTGGTGCCCGCCAACTTCAAGGTGTTCTTCGACACCATGATGGCCGGTGAGTACGATCTGGCCGTGTCGGCGCCGCACTTTGCCCGCGTGGCCCAGGCCGACCGCAACATGATGCCGCTGGGCATGTACGAGCCGCGCATCAACGGCCTGTTCGTCGCACCGATCGACAGCCCGCTCACCGGCGCCAAGGACGCGCGCAGCAAGGCCATCGGCTTTGCCAACCCGCAGTCGCTGGTGGCCATGTACGGCCTGCAGTGGCTCAAGGGCCTGGGCATGGAGCCGGGCAAGGACTTCGAGATCAAGGCCGCGCGCACCGATCTGGGCGTGGGCCGCATGATGCTCACCGGCGAGGCCGTGGCCGCGGTGATGAGCAACGGCGAGCTGCGCGCACTGCCACCCGACGAGGCCTCGCGCATGCGCATCGTCGAGGTGTTCACGCGCATCCCCAACTTCATGCTGATGGCCAATCCGGCACGGCTCGACCGCGAGCGCATGATGCGGCTGAAGGGCCAGCTCAAGGCCTTCTTTGCCGACAAGGACGATGGCGCCGAGTTCATGCGCGCCACCGGCTTCTCGGGCGTGGCGGAGGTGGACGACGCGCAGATGCGCGAGCTCGATGCCTTCGCGCCGCAGACCCGCCGCGCGATGGGCGTCAAGTGACCTCAGCGGCTGGTGGCCCGGGGTCGGCCTGGCAGCATTCGCGCCAGGACAGCGGCCCGTCGACGATCACGCCGCCCGATGCGGTGCCGGTGCCGGCCCCCTACGGCCCGCTGGCCGGCGACATGGCGCGGCTGTTCCGCGTGCTCGGACTGCAGTCGTTTCGCGCCTCGGTGGTCGACATGGCCTCGATGGCCTACGAGGCGGCGTGGCTGGTGGGCGAGAACGGCGAGTTCGTCGACGAGCCCGACCGCGCGCCGCTGGACAGCGCCTTTCCGGGCTCCACCACGGTGATCTCGCGGCTGGCCAACGCCAGCCTCGATGAAACCATCGACCAGCCGCTGGGCGCGCGCCGCTGCGTCTATGCCTGGCGCATGGATGGCCTGCGCGTGGTCATCGCCGAGGCGCGCTACCACGAGCGCCACAACCGGGCGCGCGATCTCGACATCGCCGCTGCCCGCCTGGTGTGCAGCGCCGGCCTGATGGGCCGCCACGGCGGCCTGCGTGGCGGTGATGCGGCCATGCCGCTGAACTGGTCGCAGACCGAAACGCCGGCGCCGGCGCCGGCACGCGGCCTGCTGTTCAGCGGCCTGGGCCTCAGCCTGGCGGCGGCCGGCCTGGCCGCCTGGCTGGCGCTGCAGGCCCTGCCGGCGGTGCATGACGAGGCCCAGGCCGTGGCTGGCCAGACCACCCGGCTGCGCGCGATGGCCGACGACACGCTGAGCCACGCCCTCACCGTGGCGCTGGCCAGCGGCGACTACGGCGAGGTGCAGAACCAGCTCGCCAGCTTCGAGTCGCTGGGCTATTTCCGCGGCGCGCTGATCACCAATGCGCGCCAGCGCGTGGTGGCCATTGCCGGCCAGGTGGACGACACGCTGCGCATCGGCATCGAGCTGCCCGACGGCACGGTGCCCAAGGCGCAGGCGCGCGAGCTGGTGCAGGGCGCCGAGCGCTTTGGCCGCCTGGTGATCGTGAAGCCGGCCGGTGACGAGCTGGCGGCGCCCACGCTGGCGCCCTTGCGCACGGTGGCCGGCGTCACGGCCGCCGCCGCGGCGCTGGCGGCGCTGGCGCTGGCCTGGACGCTGCGGCGCCAGCGCGCCAGGCGCTGAGAACGCCGCCCCGGCTGCTGCCGGGGCGGGCGCCCGGCTCAGCTGAACAGGCGCTGGCAGCGGGCCAGCACCGCGCTGCCCACCTGCTTGCCCAGCGCGCGGCCCAGCAGGTCGCCGCGCTCGAAGTGGATGCCGCCCACGCGGCGCGAATAGCCGGCCCAGTCGGCCGCCTCGCTCAGCGACGCGGCGCTGAGGTTGATCTGCTGGCCCACCGGCTCGAAGCGCGGCAGCTCGGGCAGCACATAGCCGGTCAGCGCGATGCTGTTGCTGCCGCGCAGGCCGGCGATCACCGCCGCCGCCGCGGCGCTGAAGGTGCTGTGGCCCGACACGAACTCGGGGAACGGCGGCGACGGGTTGGTGGGCCGCTGGAACGGCCGCCAGTGCTGGCCCAGGATGGTCTGCGCGCCCTGGCCGGGGCCGGCCCAGGCGCGGATGCTCTGGTTGCGGAAGTAGTACGGGATGGCGCTCACGGGCCGTGCCGTGTCGTAGGCGCGCTTGGCGTCCCAGGCCGCGATGCCGGCATCGAGCAGGGCCTGCGACACGCCGAAGAACAGCTTCACGTCGCGCTCCAGCGAGTTGCGGTCGTGGTTCGACACCGCCTCGGCGATCTGCAGCCACTGCCCCGGCGGCGACACAGAGCCGGGATTGGCCGCCCAGAACTCCACCAGCGCCTTGGCGGAGACATCGAGCGCGGCGCTGAGGTTGATCATCTCCAGCATCTCGGCCTGGCTGGGGCCGGCGGCGGCGTTGTAGCCCGGCCGGAACTGCGCGCCCGAGGACAGCGCAAACGGCCGCACCTTGCCCCAGTGCGGCGTGAGGAACTGCTGCACGCCCCACACGCCCTGCGCGTCCAGCACGAACAGCGGCTGCCAGCGCGTGGGATCGACCAGCTGCGTGGGCGAGTTCACCGCCACATAGCCCGAGGTGTCGGCATAGGCGCCGGGCGCCAGGTCGCCGTACTGGTTGGCGCCGTCGTGGCGGCGCGCGTCCAGCAGGCGGCGGCCGACATCCAGGCCCAGGTCGCGCGCCTGCCGGCCGTAGCCGAACCACTGGTACACGATGCTGTGCGGCGCACGCTGCGCCAGCCTGGCATCGAGCACGTTCTTCTGGCTGGGGAACAGGTCCACCAGCACGGCGTGGGCGGCATGGCTGATGGCCACCTCGCGCCAGGTGTCGCTCCACTCCCAGAACGGGCGGCGGCCGCAGCCGCCCAGCGTCAGGTCGGCCGTGGGGCTGTAGGCCGCCCAGGCGTTGTAGATGGCCTCGTTGACCATCGACGCGGCGCGTGCCGCGATCGTGGCCTGCGTGAAGGTGGCGGCAATGGCCTCGGTGAGGCTGCGGTTCCAGCGCAGCACCATCGTCGAGCCGCGGCCGCTGGCCGCCGGCACATTGATCACCTGCGCCTGCGCGCTGCTTCCCGCCACCCAGGTCACGCCGGCTGCCGCCGCCTGACCCATCCATGCCCTGCGTGAAATCGCCATTGCCCGTCACTCCTTGCCGTTGTGTGCGGCACGTCCGGACAGCGAAGCCACCTGCGCGGTACTGCTCTGCCTGGCGCGCCAGTGTGTAACAGGGCGTACGCTATCCGCAAACGGGTGGACGTCCATCCCCCTGATGTCAAGGGTTGGGCGGGGTGCATTTGCAAGCGCGTGTGAATGTGCTCGCCTTGTTTCTGTCATGCAGCGCGGCCGGCGCCGGCCGCCGTCAAGAGCCGCGGTAGGTGGCGTACGACCAGGGGCTGGCCAGCAGCGGCACGTGGTAGCGCGCCGCGGCGTCGGCGATGCCGAAGTCGAGCGTCACGGTGTCGATGAAGGGCGGCTCTGGCAGTTGCACGCCGCGCGCGCGGAAGTACGGCGCCACCTCGAACAGCAGGCGCCAGCGGCCCGCGGCCATCGCGTCGCCTTCGAGCAGCGGGCCGCCGGCGCGGCCATCGGCATCCAGCCGCAGCTGGCGCACCGTCTCGGCGCGGCCATCGTCGTGCAGGCGCTGCAGCGTCACCTGCATGCCCGCCGCCGGGCAGCCGTGCATGGTGTCGAGAACATGGGTGCTGAGGTGGCCCATCACGGCGCTTTCGGGTTGGCCGCCGCGGCGGCGGTGGATCGGGGGGCAGATGGCACGGGACTTGCCATCGCCAGTCTATACACTGCCTTGCACCGCCCGTGCCAGCCCGCCGATGACCGCCCCTGCCCCCGACCACGCGCCGCCCTACCCCCGCGACCTGGCCGGCCATGGCCGCCGCCCGCCGCATCCGCGCTGGCCCGGCGAGGCCCGCGTGGCGCTGCAGTTCGTGCTGAACTTCGAGGAGGGTGGCGAAAACTCGGTGCTGCATGGCGATGCCGGCAGCGAGCAGTTCCTGTCCGAGATGTTCAACCCCGCCAGCTACCCGGCACGGCACCTCAGCATGGAGGGCATCTACGAGTACGGCAGCCGCGCCGGCGTGTGGCGCATCCTGCGCGAGTTCGAACAGCGCGGCCTGCCGCTCACCGTGTTCGGCGTGGGCATGGCGCTCGAGCGCTGCCCCGAGATCACCGCCGCCTTCGTCGAGGGCGGCCACGAGATCGCCTGCCACGGCTGGCGCTGGATCCACTACCAAGGGCTGGACGAGGCCACCGAGCGCGCCCACCTGGCGCGCGGGCTCGAGGCCATCGCGCGGCTCACCGGCGCGCGCCGCGGCCAGGCCACGCCCGGCGGCCCGGCCGACCTGATGCACGGCCATGTGCACGGCCTGGGCTGGTACACCGGCCGCGACAGCCCCAACACGCGCCGCCTGGTGGCCGATGCCGGCGACATCGCCTACGACAGCG
>CAYPDO010000284.1:0-6313 GCA_964409495.1 uncultured Bordetella sp. | reverse complement strand
ACGCGATGCTGGCCACGCGCATCAGCTTCATGAACGAGCTGGCCCTGCTGGCCGACCGCGTGGGGGCCGACATCGAGTGGGTGCGCCGCGGCATCGGCAGCGATCCGCGCATCGGCACGCACTTTCTGTATGCCGGCACGGGCTATGGCGGCAGCTGCTTTCCGAAGGACGTGAAGGCGCTGATCCGCACCGGCGCGCAGAACGGCATGACGCTGGGTGTGCTGACGGCCGTGGAAGAGGCCAACGAGCGCCAGAAGCTGGTGCTGGTGGACCGTGTGGTCGAGCGCTTTGGTGAAGACCTGACCGGCCGCACGTTTGCGATTTGGGGCCTGGCCTTCAAGCCCAACACCGACGACATGCGCGAGGCACCCAGCCGGGTGATCGTGGCCGAACTGGCCAAGCGCGGTGCGCGCATCCAGGCCTATGACCCGGTGGCCATGCCCGAGGCGCAGCGCGTGCTGGGCGATGTGCCGGCGCTCAGCCTGGTGGCCAGCCAGCAGGCGGCACTGGAAGGCGCCGACGCGCTGCTGCTGGTGACCGAGTGGAAGGAGTTCCGCAACCCCGACTTCGAGCACATCAAGGCCACGCTGAAGCAGCCGGTGATCTTTGACGGGCGCAATCTCTACGATCCCGAGCTGATGCGGGCCTTCGGGCTGGAGTACCGGGGCATCGGGCGCGGCACCACCTGAACAGCGCGCCGCGTGTTCGAGGGGGCGCAGCTTCCCCCCACCATTCGCTTGGACCACAATCGGGCGAGTTGTTGCAACTTGTATCGGGTGGCTGGGATGTCGTCGGTCTTGATCAATGCCGTACGGATCGGGGCGCCGTTCATATTCGGCCTGGCCGCCATGCTGGCGCTTGGCGGCCATGCGTGCGCGGCGCCTACGCTGGCGCCTTCCGGCGATGCCACTGAGACTCCTGCCGAGTCCAGCCGTCCGCTGGGTGGTGCGGCAGGTGGTGGCATCTCGACAGGGCAGCGCCACCTTGATCTGCTGCTTGAGCAGCAGGGCGCCCTCAGCGGCGGCGCGCCGCCGGCGAAGCCGGGTGCGTCTGCCGCCTCGATGCCACGTGCTGCGGATCTGCGGCAAGCGCTGCGTGTCGAGGCGCTGAGCCAGGATCGCGACAAGCGCGAGAAGGCCGGCGCAAAGGATGGCAGTGAGGCCACGGCCAAGCTGCCTGGCCTGGGTGCCGAGGGGCTGCTGCGGGAGTCCGACAACGCGGACCCCACCACGCGTCGGACCTGGGAGGGCGGCAAGGGCCCGTCGACCGGTGACGAGCGCCGCGGCGCGGGCAGCGAAGCGCCCTCGGCGGTCCAGGAGGCGCTGCGCGAGGTGGTGGCGTTCCTGCGCAACCACCGCATCGAGCTGTTTGCCGGGTTGGCCCTGTTGGGCCTGGCGGGTGCGCTGATCCGCATGTACGCGCGGGCGCGCTGAGCCGCGGGCGCGCCGTTCACGCCGCCCGCAGGCAGGCCACGATCTGCATGCGCGCCGCGCGCCAGGCCGGGATGAAACCGCCCACCACGCCCATGGCCAGCGCGAACAGCATGCTTTGTACGGCAATGCGCGGTGTGAGCACGAAGCGGAAGGCCAGCTCCGAGAACGTCTGGAAATTGGTGGTCGAGATGTCCACCGCCTGCATGGCGCTGGCGGCGGCCAGGCCGGCCACGCCGCCCAGCGCCGCCAGCAGCAGCGATTCGGCCAGGAAGGCCGTCAGCACCGCGCCCCGGCGAAAGCCCAGCGCGCGCAGCGTGCCGATCTCGCCGATGCGCTGGGCCACGGCGGCGAACATGGTGATCATCGCGCCCACCACGGCGCCGATCGAGAAGATGATGGCCAGCGCCAGGCCCAGGATGCGGATGAAGGTGGCCAGCGCCTCGCTCTGCTCGGCATAGAACTGCACCTCGGGCTTGGCCTCCACGGTCAGCCGCGGGTCGGCCTCGATGCGCGCCCGGGCGGCATCGAACAGGCCGGCATCGGCCAGGCGCAGCAGCACCACTGAAAACGCGCCGCGGCGAAAAGCCTGCAGCATCTGCTCGGCATCGCCCCAGATCTCGGAGTCAAACCCCGAGCCGCCGGCCTCGAAGCGCCCCACCACCAGCCATTCGCGGCCGGCAAAGCGCAGTTGCTGGCCGATCTCCACGCCGCGAAAGCCCTTGGCCGTGGCCTGGCCGACCACGATCTCCGAGGTGCCGGGGCGGAACATGCGACCCTCGGCAAGCTTCACCGTGGGCCGCAGTGCCAGCCCGATGTCAGAGCTGCCGCGCACTGTCACGTTGCTGGGCTTGCCGTTGCTGCGCTTGGGCAGGCTGATCAGCACCACCGGCTCGGCGCTGACCAGGGCGCGGCCGCGGGCGTCGGTGGCAATGCCCGGCAGCGTGGCCAGGATCGCCGCCTCGCCGCGGCCGATGCCGCTGTTGATCTCGGCACCGGCGCCCTTGCGCAGCAGCATCAGGTTGTCGGGCTGGCCGGTGGCCACCAGGGTGGCGCGGATGCCCTCGCTCATCATCAGCACGGTGGCGAACACGTACACCACCAGGGCCATGCCGCCGGCGGTGAGCAGGGTGGTCACGCGCCGCATCCACAGGTTGCGGGCGATGTAGGCCAGGGGCAGCTGGGCCATGCCGGTCTCGTGCCTCGTTCAGCCCACGTGCCGCAGGCCGTCGACGATGTCGATGCGGCTCATGCGCCAGGCCGGCCAGGCGGCCGCCACCGCGCCCACGCCGAGCGCCGCGCCGATCTGCAGCGCCATGGTCAACGTGGACACCTGGAACACCGGGAACAGCGTGCCCACCGCGGCGCGGAAGGCGGCGGCCAGCGGCAAGGTGAGCGCCAGGCCGGCCAGGCCGCCGATGGTGGCGATGAGCAGGCTCTCGCCGAACAGCAGGCGCACCACGAAGCCGGGCGAGAAGCCCAGCGCCTTCAGCGTGGCGTATTCGGCCAGGCGCTCGCGCGCGGTCATGGCCATGGTGTTGGCCATCACGGCCATGATGATGACCACGATGATCAGGCTGACGGCCTGCACTGCCACCAGGATGGCCTCGCTCATGGCCACGAAGCTGAGCTGGAACGCGGCCTCGGTCTCGGTGAGGGTTTCGGCCACCGAGTTGGCGAACAGCGCGTCCACGCGCTGGCTCACCAGCGCGGCGTCGTTCGGCTCGGCGATGCCCAGGATGAACACGCCCACCTGGTCGGCGCGGCGCGCGGTCACCTGGCGCAGGCTCTCGTTCAGGTACTGCCAGTGAAACAGCAGCTGGCTTTCGTCGGTCTTGGCCTCGGCGCCGTCCCAGATGCCGCGCAGCGTGAAGGTCCAGGTGCCCGGAAAGATGGTGCCGCGCAGCGGGATCTGGTCGCCGATCTTCCAGCCGAACTTGTCGGCCAGCTTGCGGCCCACGATGGCACCGCGCCGGTCGCGCAGGAAGGCCAGGCGCTCGGCGTCGCTGAGGCGGTACTCGGCATACAGCGGCAGGTAGGTGGCGGCATCCACCGCAAACTGCGGAAAGAAGTTGCGCTCGGTGATGTAGACGCCGCCGAACCAGTTGCTCCAGCTCACCTGGCGCACGCCGTCCACCGCGCGCAGGCGCTCGCCATGGCCCAGCGGCAGCGGAAAGGTCAGCGAGCTGCTGTTGCGCACCACCAGACGCGTGCTGGAGCTGCCCTCCACGCCGGCATACCAGGCATCGACGATGGTGCGCAGCAGGCCGAAGGCACAGATCGCCACCACCAGCCCCACCATGGTGAGCAGGGTGCGCAGGCGGTGGCGGAAGGCGTTCTTCAGCAGCAGCTTCAGCAGGAACATGTCTGCCTTCCGGCCTGCCTCATCTCGCCATGCATCACGGTGCAACCTCGTCGACCAGCACGCCTTTTTCCAGGTGCACCATGCGGTGCGCGCGTGCCGCGGCCTTGGGGTCGTGGGTGACCATCACGATGGTCTTGCCCAGCTGCGACACCAGTTCGTCCAGCAGACCCAGCACCTCCTCGCCGGTCACGCGGTCCAGGTCGCCGGTGGGCTCGTCGGCCACGATCAGCGCCGGATCGGTGACCAGCGCGCGGGCAATCGCCACGCGCTGCTGCTGGCCGCCCGATAGCTCGTTGGGGTAGTGGTCGGCGCGGTCGCCCAGGCGCACCAGATCCAGCGCGGCGGCCACGCGCTCGTCGCGCTGGCGCGCGTTCAGGCCGGTCAGCAGCAGCGGCAGGGCCACGTTGTCGAAGGCGCTGAGCACCGGCATCAGGTTGTAGAACTGGAAGATGAAGCCCACGTTGGCGGCGCGCCAGTCGGCCAGCGCGCCCTCGCCCAGCGTGGCGATGTCGACGCCGCCGATCTCGATGGTGCCGGCGCTGGGCTGGTCGATGCCGGCGATCAGGTTCAGCAGCGTGCTCTTGCCCGAGCCACTGGGGCCCATCAGCGCCACGAACTCGCCGCGCGCCACATCCAGGTTGATGTCCAGCAGCACCGGGATGTCCTGGCCGCCGCGGCGGTAGGCCTTGCCGAGGTGGCGCACGCGGATCAGCGGCGGCGCGTCGGCAGAGGCTGCAGCCGTCACGGGCGGGGGGCTCACTTGGCGGCCACCGTCACGCGGGCGCCGGCCTTGAGTGCCTCGGGCGGGTTCATCACCACGCGCTCGCCGCTTTTCAGCGCCGGGTTCAGCAGCTCTTGCACCTCGCCCAGCATACGGCCGGGCGTCACCTGCACGGCCTCGGCGGTGCCGGCGGCGGTGAGGCGGAACACCAGCTTCTGGCCGTCGCGCATGGCGATGGCCTTGGGGTTCACCGCGGTCACCGGCTGCTGGTCGGCCGCGGTGGCCGGGCGCGACAGGAAGCTCACCTTGGCGCTCATCTCGGGCAGGATGCGCGCATCCAGCGCATCGAAACGGATCTTGGTCATCACCGTGGCCTTGGCGCGGTCCACCGTGGGCACGATGCGCGACACGCGGCCGGCAAAGCGCGTGTCCGGCAGCGCATCCAGCGTGATCTCCACCGGCTGCTCGGCCTTGACCTTGGCCACGTTGCTTTCGGAGACATCGGCCTCCACCTCCAGCGTGCCCATGTCGGCCAGCGTGACCACCGCGCCCGAGGTGCCGCTGGCCGACGAGAACGGCGTGATCATGTCGCCCACGTTGGCATTCTTCACCAGCACCACGCCGTCGAAGGGCGCGCGGATCTCGGTGTTGGCCTGGTTCACCTGCTGCACCCGCAGCTGGGCCTGGGCCTGCTGGATGGCACTGCGCGCGGTGGCCACCGCGGCCTGCTGCGCGGCCAGCACCGAGCGCGCCACGGCCACCCGGCGCCCGGCGCCATCCACCGCCTGCGGCGAGACGAAGCCCTGCGCGCGCAGTTCCTGCTGGCGGCGCAGTTCCACCTCGGCATTGGCCAGCTCGGCCTGGGCCTGGCCCACGGCGGCCTGGGCCTGGGCCGTGGCCGCCTCGGCCTGGCGCACGCCGGCCTGGGCGGCGCCGACAGCTGCCTGCACATCGCTGGCATCGAGCCGGCCGATCAGCTCACCGGCCTTGAGCACGCTGCCCTCGCGCACGCGCAGCTCGATCAACCGGCCGGTGCCCTTGCTGGCCACCGCGGCGCGGCGCTGCGCCACCACATAGCCCGAGGCGGTGAGCTGGGCCCACTGCTGCGACGGGTAGGCGGACAGCACCGAACCCACCTGCACCTCGGTGCTGCGCGGTGCCAACGCCGCGGCGCCGGCGCCCAGCACCACCAGCGCGCCCAGCACCCACGGCCAGCGGCGGCGCCGGCGCTTCAGTGCCGGGCCGCTGCGGTCGATGCGCAGGGCCGCCAGCGAGGGGGCGGTACCCGCTGCCGTGGCGGGCGTGGCGGGGGCGCTGGAAGGCGTGGCGTCGGCCATGGGCGGCTGCAGGCCCCACAGGGCCGTTGTCGGCGATGTGCCAAGCATGCCACGGGCACAAGACCTCGAGCCGCAACGGGCCGGGCTTGACGGGGCGGCCCTTGAAACCCGCGCGCCGGCCCCAAAATCCCGCTGCGCACGCCGGGCCCAGCCTGGCGCCTCAGCCCATCGCTCACGATTCGAACAGAAGACACCATGACCAAGCAGACCCATGCCTTCCAGGCCGAGGTGAAGCAGATCCTGCACCTCGTCACGCATTCGCTGTACTCGAACAAGGAGATCTTCCTGCGCGAGCTGGTCTCCAACGCCTCGGACGCCTGCGACAAGCTGCGCTTCGAGGCGCTGGACAATGCCGCGCTGTACGAAGACCAGCCCAACCTGGAAGTGCGCGTGTTCTTCGACACCGCCGCCAAGACCCTGACCATCCGCGACAACGGCATCGGCATGAGTGCCGACGAGG
>CAYPDO010000283.1:5059-6315 GCA_964409495.1 uncultured Bordetella sp. | reverse complement strand
CCTTCAGCGCCTTGACCGTGTCGGCCGCCACGCCCAGCTTCTTGCTGGTGAGGTCGCGCACCACCGGCAGCGCGCGCGCCTTGCTCACGCCCCAGAAGGCATACAGCTCGGCCAGCTTGCCCTCGCTGCCCGGGCGCACCAGAAAGTGCACCGTGCTGCCGCGCCGGGCCAGCAAGGCCTTGACCAGTCGCTTGCCGATGAAGCCGGTGGCGCCGGTGACGAAGTAATGCATGGTGAGGCTCTCCTGGATGCGCGGTCGAACGTGGGTCGAGCCCGGATTCTTGTCGATGGCCGCCACCACCCCCTTGCGCGCTAACCCCAAGCCGCCATGCGCGCGGCGCGGCCATGCATCAGCCACCGCGCAGGCGCAGGTGCATCAGCGCCGCGGCCTGGGCCTGCCGGGCTGGCTGGCTGGCAGGTGCGGCGCCGCCTGCAATCGGCCGCTACAGCGGCAGCTCGAAGCGCTGGCCGCCCACCGCGAACACCACGGCCTTGGGCTGGATCTGGATCACGCGCACACCCGGCGCGGCCTCGTCGCCCTCGCGCGCCACCTGGCCATTGACGATCACCAGGCGCTGCGCCGGCTGCTCGGAGTACATGCCGCCGCCCAGCGCCAGCGCCGGCACCTGGCGGCGCAAGGCCTCGGGCAGTTCGGCCAGCCTGGGCACCCGCTGCGCCGGGGCGGTGCCTGCGGCAAGCGGGGCCACAGGCGCTGGCGCAGGTGGCGCGACCTGGGCCGCGACCCGGGCCGTGTTCGGGGCCCCGCCAAGTGCCGTGTCAGGCGCTGCCACCGGCGCCGCGATCGGCGCGGGCATCACCACCACCACCGGCGCGGCGGGCGGTGCAGTTGCCACCACGGCCACGGGCGGCGCGGCGGCGGGCAAGGGGGCGGGCAGCGGCGCTGCTGCCGCCGGCGGCGGCGGTGCATCGGTTGCCCGGTGCCCACCCAGGGCCAGCACGGCCAGCGCCGCCAGCACGGCCACGCCCAGCGCGGCGCCCACGGCCAACAGCAGCGGGCTGCGGTCGCGGGCTGCCGGTGAGGCCATGCCCGCCGGGGTGGTGCCAGGCGTGTGCAGGCCGGGCACGGCGCCACGCTGGCGGTCGGCCTCGGCACGGCGCAGGGCATCGAGGATGTAGGACATCGGCTTGGCGGCGCTTGTTGTGGCGCGGATGGGCTCTGGACGGGGCTAGGCCGGTGCGGCCTTGCCAGGGTTTCGCAGGGTGCGCGTGCGGCGGGTGTGCGGCGGGTGTGCGGC
>CAYPDO010000283.1:0-4959 GCA_964409495.1 uncultured Bordetella sp. | reverse complement strand
TGAGTGTTCGCTGGCGACAGGCGCGGCCCGGCCGCTCAGTGTGCCGTGCGTTCGGTGAGCTGTGGTTCGGCCACGCCGAGCGCACGGTTCAGCTGCATGAAGGTGGTGGGCCCGGCCACGCCGTCGGCCGCCAGGCCCTGGGCACGTTGAAAGGCCAGCAGCTGCCGGCTCCAGCGCGGGCCCAGGCGTTCGGCCGGCGCGGGAGCCTCGGCCCCCTGCACGCGGCGCAGCGCCTCGGTCAGCGTGCGCACCACGGGGCCTTGGTCGCCCAGCTTCAACGGCTGCGCGTAGCCTGGCGGCGCCTGCCAGAAGGTGGCGAAATCGCCCGGCCACAGCTGCACCAGCGTGGCCGTGTCGATGCGCCAGCGCCTGGTGCCGGCACCCAGCTGGGCCTGGCTGCCGTCCAGCGCCAGCAGCAGCACCCGGGCGCTGCGGCCCTGGGCATCGCGCAGCGTCAGCCAGCCCGGCCGGTCGAGCAGGCGCAGCAGCGCCAGCGTGGTCTGGGTGCCCCGGTGGCACTGCCAGGCCGAGCCTGCGCCGCACAGCGCCGCACCTGCGGCCGCGGGCCCCCAGGTCGAGGCCAGCGCCGCCCAGGCCGCCGGCTCGTCGGCCAGCAGCGCATGCCAGTCGGCCGTGGCGTCGAACTGCGGCAGCGCAGCAGCACCGGCCATGCCCGCAGAGCCAGCGGCCGAGGCCGCCGCCGATGCAGCCACTGCAGCCCCCGCCGCAGCGCCGGCGACCGGCGGGCTGGCGCTGCCCGGCACGGCGGCCGTTGCCGCGGCAGCCGATGCGGCCGATGCGGCCGATGCCGCCATCGTCAGGCGCTGGCCGTCCGCGCCCTGCTGCCGGCCCAGCTGCCAGGCGAGCCCCGCGGCCACAGCCACCAGGGCCAGGCCCATGCCGGCCCAGGCCAGGCGGCGCCGGGCGTCCGCGCCAGGCGCGGTGCCGGCATCGAAGACCTCGGCCGCGGCGCGGTCGACGATGCGCCGGTTCACGCGGTCGCGGCGCTCCACGTAGGCGCCCAGCAGCGCCCGGTCGGCCAGCAGGTTGATGCGGCGCGGCACGCCACCGGTGAGCGTCTGCAGGCGCGCGAGCGCCGCACGCTCGAAGGGCAGCGGCCCCTGGCGGCCGGCCACACCCAGGCGGTGCTGCAGGTAGGCCAGCGTCTCTTCGCGGCTCAGCGCACCCAGGTGGTAGCGCGCGATCACGCGCTGCGCCAGCTGCTCCAGCGCCGGCTGGGCCAGCAGCGCGCGCAGCTCGGGCTGGCCGATCAGGATGATCTGCAGCAGCTTGCGCTCGCCGGTCTCCAGGTTGGTCAGCAGGCGCAGCTGCTCCAGCACCTGGGCCTCGAGGTTCTGCGCCTCGTCGATCACCAGCACACACTGCCGGCCCTGGGCATGGGCCTCGAGCAGGAAGCGGTTCAGCGGGTCGATGTGGTCCTTCACCGTGGGTGCACCCGCGCTGCGTGGCGTGACGGTGATGCCGAACTCGTCGCACACCGTCTGCAGCAGCTCGATCACCGACAGCTTGGGGTTGAAGATGTAGGCCACGCGGCAGCGCTCGGACAGATCCGGCCCGGCCGGGCTGCCCGGGCTTCCCTGGGGGGCGGACGGTGACGCCGGCCTGGGGGTCAGGCCATGCACCTGCTCGAGGAAGCAGCGGCACACGGTGGTCTTGCCGGCGCCGATCTCGCCGGTCAGCAGCACGATGCCGCCACCGGCCTGCAGCCCGTACAGCAGATGCGCCAGCGCCTCGCGGTGCCGCTCGCTCATGAACAGGAAACGCGGATCCGGCGCAATCGAGAACGGCGCGTGCGCGAGTCCGAAGTGGGCGGCGTACATGGGGCGGGAGAATAGCCGCCCGCTGCTGCAGGCCGGCCCCACCCCGTGAAACCGCCTAGCTAGAGCGCCGGCCCTAGTCGATTAAGCTGACGGCCTGATGGCGCCTGCCTACACTGGGCGCAGCAGGCTCGAGAAGGGCCGCCTAACGACATCTGCGAGGAGCACGCCGTGGTCAAGAAACTCCAGAAGCTGGCCGACAAGCAGGCCGCACCGGCCGCCGGCCTGCTCGACAGCCAGCTGGCCCAGACGGTGAAGGATTCGGCGCAGCAGATCTGGTTGGCCGGCCTGGGTGCCTTTGCCAAGGCCCAGGGCGAGGGCACCAAGGTGTTCGAGACACTGATCAAGGAAGGCGTGAGCCTGCACCGCAAGACCCAGGCGGTGGCCGAGGAAAAGATCGGCGATGTGGCCGGCAGGATGTCGGCCATGGCCGGTCAGGTGGGCGACAAGGCCAACGCCCACTGGGACAAGCTGGAAACCATCTTCGAGGAGCGCACAGCCCGCGCACTGAACAAGCTGGGCGTGCCCACTGCCCGGGACGTGGCGGCCCTGACCGAGCGCGTGGAGGCGCTGGCTGCGGCCGTGGCCGCGCTGGGTGGCCAACCGGCCGCGAAGGCCGCGCCGGCCGCAGCGAAGAAATCCCCCGCCGGGAAGGCGGCCCCGAAGAAGCGGGCCGGCGCGTCACCGGAGGTGGCGGTGGCCCAGCCAGCCGCCAAAGCCGTGGGCAAGCCAGCGGTCAAGGCAGCCGCCAGGCGCACACGCAAGGCCGCGGCCGCCTGAGGCCCAGGGCGGGCGCTCAGCGCAGGCGCAGCACGCTGCCGGCGGCGCGCATCGCGCCTTCGCCGATGGCCGCGCCGAAACGCTTGGCCAGGCGCTCGGCCACATTCTCGCGTGGCGTGTAGTCGATGATCTCCTCGGCCTTGATCACCTCGCGCGCCACGTAGTCCAGGCTGCCCAGGTGATCCACCAGGCCCAGCTTCACCGCCTCGTCGCCGTTCCACACCAGGCCCGAGAAGGTGTCGTGCGAGGCCTTCAGCCGGTCGCCGCGGCCCGACTTGACCACGGTGATGAACTGCTGGTGGATCTGGTCGAGCATGGCCTGCAGAAAGGCCCGGTGACGCGGGTTCTCGGCCGAGAACGGGTCGGCCATGGCCTTGTTCTGGCCGGCGGTGATCAGGCGGCGCTCCACGCCCAGCTTGTCCATCAGGCCCGGGAAGCCGAAGCCGTCCATCAGCACGCCGATCGAGCCCACCAGGCTGGCCTTGTCGACGTAGATTTCGTCGGCAGCCACGGCCACGTAGTAAGCACCCGAGGCGCAGATCTCCTCGACCACGGCATACACCTTCTTCTTGTGCAGGGCCTTCAGGCGCAGGATCTCGTCGTTGATGATGCCGGCCTGCACCGGGCTGCCGCCGGGCGAGTTGATGCGCAGCACCACGGCCTGCGCACCGGCGTCCTCGAAGGCGTTGCGCAGGCCGGCGATCATCTGCTCGGCGATGGCCTCGGTGTCGGCGGCGATCTCGCCGCGCAGTTCCACCAGTGCTGTGTGCGGCGTGCTCGGCGCGGCGTGGGGGCCGCGTTCGGCAAAGGCCGCCCAGGCCACCGCCATCACCAGGCCCAGCCAGGCCAGACGGAAGAAGATGCGCCAGCGCCGCTCATTGCGGCGGTCGTTCAGCAGTTCGCCGGCCAGGCGGTCGACCGTGCGCTCCAGCGTCGCCAGCGAGGCCACCGGCGCCACGGCAGCTGCTGCCGCGACAGGTGCCGGCGGCGGCACCGCGGCGGCGGCGGCCTGCGGCGGCACGGCAGCGGCGGGATCGGATGGCGGGGCGTCGTCCTGGGGGTTCATCGGGGCATCATCGCTCGGGATCGTCGGCCGGTGCGGCCGCAGGGGATTCATCGGGCCGCAGCATGGCGCTGCCGCCGGCCGGCGCCGGGCAGGGCCGGATCTCGGCACTAGGATACCAACAGGCCATGCCCTGGTGCTCGGCCACGGCCACCGGCTTCAGGCGGCCGCGGCCGCAGGGCCCGCCGACACAGCGGCCATCCTCGGGCGCATAGGCCGCACCGTGGATCGAACACAGGATGAAGCGCCGCTCGGCATCGAGGAACTCGCCCGGCTGCCAGTCCATCTCGGTGGGCACATGCACGCAGCGGTTGATGTAGGCCACCAGGCCGCCGTCGAGGCGCAGCACGAAGGCACGCGCCGGCTGGCCCCACAGCAGCACGTCCCACACGTAGGCGCGGCCGCGCTCGGCCAGTGCGGCGCTGGGGCACAGCGGCAGGGCGTCGGCGGCGCGCGGCGGCGGCGAGCCGTGGCCGGCCGGCTCAGGCATGGCGCTGCAGCCAGTCGGACAGCTCGGCGGTGGAGTGCGCCACATGCAGCGGCTCGAGCGCGGCAAAGCTCTCGGGCTCGTGCGCGCCGAAGCTCACCGCCACGCTGGCGGTGCCGGCGTTGCGGGCCAGCTGCAGATCGTGCGTGGTGTCGCCAATCATCAGCGTGCGCTCGGGCGCCACGCCGAACTCGCGCATCAGCTCCAGCAGCATGCGCGGATGGGGTTTGCCGGCGGTCTCGTCGGCGGTGCGGGTGGCGTCGAACACGCCCTTGAGCTGCACCGTGGCCAGGCACTCGTCGAGCCCGCGGCGGCTCTTGCCGGTGGCCACGCCCAGCCAGTGGTTGCGCTGGCGCAGCGCACGCAGCATCTCCAGCGTGCCCGGAAACAGCACCAGCTCATGCTGGCGCTTGAGGTAGTGGTGGCGGTAGCGCTGGCCCAGCTCGGGGTAGCGCTCGGCCGGCAGTTCGGGCAGGGCATGCTGCAAGGCCTCGGTGAGGCCCAGGCCGATGACATAGGCCGCGCGCTCGCGCGTGGGCTCGGGCAGGCCCAGATCCACGGCCGCGGCCTGGATGCAGCGCGCGATCAGCGCGGTGGAATCGAACAGGGTGCCGTCCCAGTCGAACACGACCAGGTCGAAGCGGCGGGGGCGGAGCGCGGACATGCCCGAAGTATCGTCAATCACTGCGGCAACCCAGCGGCCCGCCACCGAATCCGCGGGGGCGTGCGCAGCACGCCGTTCAGCGCCCACGATGTAGGGCCGCCGCAACCGCAGGAATGGCGCCTCGATG
>CAYPDO010000282.1:0-6318 GCA_964409495.1 uncultured Bordetella sp. | reverse complement strand
GGTGCCGCTGGGCGGCGGCCGCGCCGTGCCGGTGGACTTTGCGCTGGTGTGTGCCACGCACCGCCGGCTGCGCACCGAGATGGATGCCGGGCGCTTCCGCGAAGACCTGTACTACCGCCTCAACGGCCTCACGCTGCACCTGCCGCCGCTGCGCGAGCGCAGCGACCTGCTGGCGCTGGTGGCGCGCCTGCTGGCCGACATTGCGCCGCAGCGGCCGGTGCGCGTGGCGCCCGATCTGCTGCAGGCCTTTGGCGCCTACCGCTGGCCCGGCAACCTGCGCCAGCTGGCCAATGCGCTGCGCACGGCCTGCGCACTGGCCGCCGACGATGAAGGCGAGCTGGGCTGGGCCCACCTGCCCGACGATCTGGCCGAAGACCTGCGCGAACTGGCCGCCGCGCCGATGGCACCCAGCGCGCCGGCCGACGATGCGCTGGCCACAAGCGGCGCCGACCTGCGCGCGCAGTCCGAACGCACCGTGGCGCGCGTGGTGGGTGAATGCGCCGGCAACCTCAGCGAGGCGGCGCGCCGCCTGGGCATCAGCCGCAACACGCTGTACCGCAAGCTCGGCGAGCTGGGTTTGCGCTGATCCGCTCGGCGCCGCCCGCAGGGGATCATCGGGCGATGAACGATCCCGTCAGCTTCAGCCGCGATGGCGCGGTGGCCACCATCACGCTGCACCGCGCCGAGTGCCGCAACGCGGTGGACGGCCCCACCGCTGCGCTGTTGCGCCAGGCCTTCGAGCGCTTCGAGGCCGACGAGGGCCTGGCGGTGGCGGTGCTCACCGGCGGCGGCGGGCAGTTCTGCGCTGGCGCCGACCTGAAGGCGGTGGCCGACCCCGACCCCTCGCGGCGCAACAGCGTCACGCCCGATGGCAGCGGCCCCGGGCCGATGGGGCCCACGCGCATGGCCTTTGCCAAGCCGGTGATCGCCGCCATCGAGGGCCATGCGGTGGCCGGCGGGCTGGAGCTGGCGCTGATGTGCGACCTGCGCGTGGCCGCGGCCGGTGCGGTGTTCGGCGTGTTCTGCCGGCGCTGGGGCGTGCCGCTGATCGATGGCGGCACGGTGCGGCTGCCGCGCATCGTCGGCCAGGGCCGGGCGCTGGACATGATCCTCACCGGCCGCGCGGTGGATGCCCAGGAGGCCCTGGCCATGGGCCTGGCCAACCGCGTGGTGCCCGATGGCCAGGCGCTGGCCGAGGCCCAGGCGCTGGCGCGGCAGATCGCGGGCTTTCCACAGGCCTGCCTGCGCGCTGACCGCGCCAGTGCGCTGGCGCAATGGGATCTGGATCTGGCCGCCGCGCTGCAGCACGAAGGCGCCGCCGCCAGCGCCGTGGTGCAGGCCGAGGGCGTGGCTGGCGCGGCGCGTTTTGCCGCGGGCGCGGGCCGCCACGGCCGGCCGGCCTGAGCGGCCGGCACCGGCAAGAGCTAGAAGAAGGTCACGTTGTCGTTCGGGCCCGCGGCGGCGGGTGCCGCGGCCGGTGCCGGCTGTGCCGCCGTTGCCATCGGCGGGGTCTGCCCCGCCGGCGCCGAGGGTGGCCGCGGCGGCGCCGGCTGGCCTGGCCCAGGCACCGCCGGGCCGGGCCCCCGGCCCGCCGCCAGGCCGCCGCCCAGCTTGAAGGCGCCCAGCACCTCGTCGAACTGCTGCCCCTGCGCCAGCAGCGCCTCGGCCACGCGGTGGGTGGTCTCGGCCACGGCCACGTTCTGGCGTGTGGTCTCGTCCAGCTCGCGCACCGCGCTGGTCACCGCGTCGATGCTGCCGGCGTGCTCGGCGGTGTCGGCCGACAGGTGCTCGAACACCTCGGCCACGCGGCGCGACGAGGCCATGATGCCGGCCATCGACGCATTCGCCGCCTCCACCAGCCGGTGGCCGGCGCGCACCGTCTCGGCCGAGCTGGCAATCAGCTGCTTGATCTCGCCGGCGGCGCTGGCCGCGCGCGTGGCCAGCAGACGCACCTCGCCCGCCACCACGGCAAAGCCACGCCCGGCCTCGCCGGCCCGCGCGGCCTCGACGGCCGCGTTCAAGGCCAGCAGGTTGGTCTGGAAGGCGATGCCGTCGATGGTGCCGATCACCTCGGCCATGCGGCGCGAGGCGCGCTCGATATCCTGCATGCGCTGCGTCACCTGGGCAAACAGCGCGCCGCCTTCGCCGGCCTGCTCGGTGGCCTGCAGGGCCACGCTGCGCGCCTCGCGTGCGGCCTCGGCGCTGCCCTGCACGATCAGGTTGATCTGGGCCAGCGTCATCGCCGCCTCGCGCAGGCCGGCGGCGCTGAGCTCGGTGCGCTGGCGCAGCGTGTCGCCGGTGCTGCCCAGCTCCTGCGAGGCCGCGCGCACCCCCTGCGCGGCGGCCTGCACCTGGCGCAGTGCGGCCGCCATGCGCTGCTGCACATCCTTGAGCCGCAGGCCCAGCGTGGATTCGGCGCGCACCGCATCCAGCCCCAGCCGGATGGCGCCGCGCTCGCCCATCGCGCGCACCAGGAACTGCATGTCGAAGCGCTCATGGGCCAGCCGTGCCAGGCACCAGGCCTGCCAGCTGAGCATCAGCGTCTGCGCCGCCACCAGCGCGGCATAGGCCCAGCCCAGCGTGCCGGCCGGCGCCAGCGGCCGGCCCAGCAGGGCCTGCAGCAGCCAGGGCGCCAGGCCCAGCGTCAGGCCGGCCTGGGCCACCAGCAGCGGCCGGCGCAGCACCGGCAGCAGGCCGAGCGTGAGCACCACGTTCAGCAGCACCGGCGTGGTGTCGGCGGCCAGCGCCAGCTGGCCCAGCAGCAGCAGCTGCAGCGCCATCGCCACGCCGGCCGAGGCCAGCCGGGCGTCAGCCGGTCGCAGGCCGCACCACAGGCCGCCGGCGCCGGTCAGCAGTGTCAATGCCACCGCCACGCCACGCCACGGGCCGGCCAGGCCCCCGGCACTGGCCACCAGGGCCAGCAGCAGCGCGGCATCGGCCAGCAGGGCCAGCAGCAGCAACGGATCGGCCCGGCGATCAAGGTCGCCCCGCAGCTTTGACCAGGGTAGTGCAGAGCGGTGCATCAGACAGGTTCTCCCAGCTGGCACGGTAGCCGGCCGCGATGCGCGTCGATCGGTCGAACAGCGCCACCGCAGCGGCCGAATTCGCGCGCTCGCGCCGCGGCGGCGCCGCCATCATCACGCCGTCGTCCCCGCCTGCCGGCGCTGCCAAAGCACCGGCCCGCCGCCCATCGCAGTACCCCCCCCAACGCCACCGCCGCACGAGGGCCCGCCTCATGAAACGCATCCTGGTCGTCGACGATCAGCAGGACATCCGCGAACTCGTGCGCATGACGCTGGAGATCGACGGGCACGAGGTGCACGAGGCCGACAACGGCCACGCGGCGCTGCAGCTGGCCGGCCAGCTGGCGCCCGACCTGATGCTGCTGGACGTGATGATGCCCGGCGGGCTGGATGGCCTGGACGTCTGCCGGCGCATCAAGCAGCAGGGCGGCAGCGGCATGCCGGCGCACATGAAGGTGGTGATGCTCTCGGCTCTGGGCATGAAGGCCGACCAGCGCAACGGCCTGGCTGCCGGTGCCGACGGTTACCTGACCAAGCCCTTCAGCCCCCGCGAGCTGCTCGCGGTGGTGGCCCGCATGGCCTGACGGCCGGCCCGCGCCACCCCCGCCGGAGCAGCCCGCATGGAAGTCATTGAACATCGCCCGTCGGCCGCCGCACCCGCACCGGCTGGCGGCTTGTGGCGGCGCCAGCTGCTGCGCCTGGAAGACGCGCTGCACCGCCCCGGCGTGGCGCTGCTCATCCTGCTGGGCTCGCTGCTGATCACCGCGATGGCCTGGGTGGCGACGCGGCACTTCGCGATCGAGGACGCGCGCCAGCGCTTCGAGCGCCGCACCGACGAGGTGCACCACCGCATCGAACGGCGCATGGCCTCGTACGAGACCATGCTGCGCGGCGGCGCGGCGCTGTTCGCGGCCTCCACCGACGTCTCGCGCGAGGACTGGAAGCGTTATGTGCAGACCGTGGAGCCCGAACGCCACTACCCCGGGCTGCAGGGCTTTGGCGTGGCCCGGCTGCTGGCGCCGGGCGAGGTACAGGCCTTCGAGCGCGGCGTGCGTGCCGAGGGCTTCGCCGACTTCGCGGTGCGCCCGCCGGGCCCGCGCGAGCTGCTCTCGTCCATCGTCTACCTGGAGCCCTTCGACCGCCGCAACCAGCGCGCCTTCGGCTTCGACATGCTCAGCGAGCCCACGCGCCGCGCGGCCATGCTGCGCGCCCGTGACAGCGGCGCCACGGCCATGTCGGGCATCGTCACGCTGGTGCAAGAGGACGGACGTGACGTGCAGAAGGGCTTTCTGCTGTATCTGCCGATCCTGCGCCACGCGCCTTCGGGCACGCCTGCGGCGGCGCTGCAGGCGGTGGCGGCCGCCAGCACACGCGCGGCCACCGGCGACGCATCGCCACGGCTGTGGGGCTGGGTGTATGCGCCGTTCCGCGTGGGCGACCTGGTGGCCGGCATCCTGGGCGCCGACACCGATGCCATCGCCTTTCGCATCCACGACGGCGAGGCCGCCGCGCCGGCCGAGGCCTTCCATGCCTCGCACGCAACGCCGGCCGGCGAGCAAGCGCAGGCCCGGTTCAGCCTGCAGCGCAGCCTGAATTTCGGCGGCCGCCGCTGGACCGTGGTGTACGAGGGCCTGGAGGTGGCCGGCGCCATCGACACCTCGCAATCCAACCTGGTGGCGGCGTGCGGCCTGTCGATCGACCTGCTGCTGTTCTGGAGCCTGGCCTCGCTGGCGCGGCGCAAGGCCGAGTTCGAGCGCGAGGTGGTCACGCGCAGCGCCGAATCGCAGGCCCGGCTGTCATGGCTGACCGCGGTGAGCGCGCTCTCGCCCGACGCCGTGCTGGTGTTCGAGCGCGAGGCCGGGCACGGCGACAGCGCACACCGCCTGGTGTTCACCAACCCGGCCTTCAGCCGCTGGTTCGGCCTGCGCCCCGACGACCTGCTGGGCCTGACCGAGGCCGCGGTGGACGAATGGCTGGCCGGACTGGCGCCCGACGGCGCCGAGCCGATGGCCCCGCTGACCCAGGGCGAGGCCCTGGTGGCGCTGGCCGGGCCGCCGCGGCGCCAGCTCAAGCGCGGCATGCGCGAGGGCGAGCAGCAGCGCGTGTACTACTTCCGCGACATCACCCACGAGAGCGAGGTGGACCGACTGAAGAACGAGTTCCTGACCACCGCCGCGCACGAGCTGCGCACGCCGCTGGCCAGCGTCTACGGCTTCTCTGAACTGCTGGCCACGGCGCCGATCGACGAGCGCCAGCGCCAGCGCGCCGCCGAGGTGATCTTCCGCCAGGCCGGCGTGCTGAAGCATCTGGTGGACGAACTGCTCGACCTGGCGCGCATCGACTCGCGCCATGGCCAGGATTTCGCCCATGAACGCGTCGACCTGAACGGCGTGGCGCTGGCCGCACGCGAAAGCCTGCTGCGCCCGGGCGAGACACCGCGCGTGCAGTTGATTCCCGCCAGCACGCCGGTGTGGGCCGATGGCGATGCCGGCAAGCTGCAGCAGGCGGTGGTGAACGTGCTGGCCAATGGCCTGAAGTATTCGCAGCCGCCGGCCCCGGTGACACTGACCGTGCTGACCGCCACCCAGGACGCGCGCGACTGGGCGCTGCTGCGCATCGTGGACAGCGGCATCGGCATGAACGCCGAGCAGTGCGCGCAGGCCTTCGACCGCTTCTACCGCGCCGACCCGTCCGGCCACATCCTGGGCGCCGGCCTGGGCCTGGCCATCGTCAAGGAGATCATCACGCTGCACCAGGGGCAGGTGACGATCCACAGCACGCCGGGCGCCGGCACGCAGGTGACGATCTGGCTGCCGCTGGCGGCGGCCGCGCCCGCGCCGCTGGTCGATGTGCCGGCGCCGGTCGGCGCCGCGCAGCCCGCCGACCGCGAGGCCACCGCCTTCTGAGGCAGCCGGCATGCCGCACCGCTGCGGCACGGCGCGGGCCCGGCCCGGCTCGGCGCCGCCGGCCGGTGGACGACGGCGTGGGCCCTACCAGCTCACCTCGCGGTCCGGCGTGGCGCCGATGCGGTGGATCGACAGGTCCGCACCCTCGTACTCTTCTTCGGCCGACAGCCGCAGGCCCACCGCCAGCTTCAGGCCGCCGTACACCACCAGGCCGCCGGCCAAGGCCCAGGCCACGCCCATCAGCGTGCCGGCCAGCTGGGCCATGAAGCTCACGCCGCCCAGGCCCCCCATCGCCGGCAGGCCGAAGATGCCGCAGGCGATGCCGCCCCAGGCACCGCACAGGCCGTGCAGCGGCCACACGCCCAGCACGTCGTCGATCTTCCAGCGGT
>CAYPDO010000281.1:0-6325 GCA_964409495.1 uncultured Bordetella sp. | reverse complement strand
GCCGCCTGCTCGCCCACCTGCCACAGCAGCGCGGTGGTCATCCCCAGTCCCTCGCGCAGCACGGCCGGCAGCACATGCTCGTTGGGGGCATGCTGGCTGCAGGCCGGGTAGCTGTGCGGGATCCACACCGTGGGCAGGCCCAGGATGTCGGCAAACACGTCGTTGGGCAGGCTGCCGCCCAGGTTGGGCAGCAGCGCGGGCGTCTGCCCGGTGGCCTGCGCCAGCGTGCCGAGCGCCAGGCGCACCCAGGCGTTGTCGGGGTCTAGCCGGGTGGCGTTCATGAGGGTCGGTTCGCTGACCTGGATGTCGCCAAAACCGTGCGCCGCCAGATGCGCCAGCAGCTGCCCGCGCAGGCGCGCGGCATCCGTGCCCACCACGAAGCGCAGCTGCAGCGTGGCACGCGCGCCGGCCGGGATGGCATTCACCGGTGCGGCCGGGTTGCCGCAGCCGAAGGCCAGCACCTCCAGCGTGTTCCAGCCGAACACGCGCTCGGCGGGCGTGAGGCCGGGCTCGCCCCAGGCGGCATCCACATCGGGGTCGCCCGGGCCGCCGCCGACCGTGATGTCGGCCAGCGCGGCGCGCACATTGGCGGGGATGGGCGGCGGGCGCAGGCCCTGCACGCGCAGCACGCCGCGGCCATCCACCAGGCAGGCGATGGCGTTGGCCAGCACCGTGCCGGGGTTGCGCAGCAGGCCGCCCCAGTTGCCGCTGTGGTGGCCGCCCTCGCGGCAGTGCAGCGTGAGCTCGACATTGGCCACGCCGCGCGAGCCCAGGAACACCGTGGGCCGGTCGGCGCGCAGGCGCGGGCCGTCGCTGGCGATCAGCACATCGGCGGCCAGGCGTTCGCGCTCGGCGGTGCAGAAGGCGGCCAGGCCGGGCGAGCCGGTTTCCTCGCCCATCTCCACCAGCCATTTGGCATTGAAGCCCAGGCGGCCGCCGCGCGTGTGGCGCACGGCATCGAGTGCGGCCAGGTTGATGCTGTGCTGGGCCTTGTTGTCGGCGGCGCCACGGCCGTACCAGCGCTCGCCGGGGCGGGCCGCGGTGGCGGCCGCGGGCGTCAGCGTCCAGGGATCACGGCCCTCGGCCCACTGGCCCTCGTGGCCTCGCACCACATCACCATGGCCGTAGAACAGCACCGTGGGCAGGGCCGGGTCTTCCAGGCGCTCGGCGCTCAGCAGCGGCGGCGCGCCGGGCTCGGGGTTGGCATGCAGGGCCACCGTGAAGCCCAGGGCCTCGAAGGCCGGGCGCAGCTCGTCGGCCAGGTAGGCCTGCAGCTCGCCGGCGCGTTCGGGGTTCTGGCTCTCGGTGCGGCAGGCCACGCGGCGCGCCAGGGTGTTGAAGAAGGCGCCGCTGTCGAACAGCGCCTGGGCGTGGTCAACTGCGGCGGCCTGCGACATCACTGGCCCTGGCCGAGCAGCTCGAAATGCTCCACCACCGGCGGCTGGGCGAAAAACGGCCCGACGATGGCGCGCCACTGCGCAAACAGCGGGCCGCCGCGGAAATGCACCGTGTGGTCTTCCAGCGTCTCCCACAGGATCTGCAGCACATAGCGCTCGGGCGACTCGATGCCCTTGTTCACCTTCCAGCCGCGGAAACCCTGGGCCTGGCTGATGACGGTGCTCAGGCCGCGCTGGATGGCTTCGTCGAAGGCGGCCTGCTGGCCGGGCTGGATGCGGATGTCGGCAAGTTCGAGGATCATCGAGGGGGTCTCCAAGGCGGGGCGGCCAGTATGCCGCCGGCCTGCTGCCCGCCCGATGCACGCTTTTGCAGCCCGCGTTTGCAGTCCGCGTTTGAAGTCCGTCTTTGCAGAGGTTCTCCATGCCACACCGCCACCACCTGCTGATCATCGACGCGCAGAACGACTTCTGCGACCTGCCCGCCGACTGGTGCCCCACCGATCCGGTGAGCGGCAGCAAGCTGGCGCCGGCCCTGCCGGTGGCCGGCGCGCATGCCGACCTGCAGCGCGTGGCCGGCCTGATCGCCGGCAGCGGCAGCGCGCTGGACGCCATCACCGTCACGCTGGACAGCCACCACCGGGTGGACATCGCCCACCCGCCCTTCTGGCGCACCGATGATGGTGGCCCGGTGGCGCCGTTCACCGAGATCACCGCCGACGACGTGATGGCCGGCCGCTACCACCCGGCCGACGAGACGAACGCGCCGCGCGCGCTGGCCTACCTGGAGGCGCTGGAAGCGCGCGGCCGCTACACGCTGATGGTGTGGCCGGTGCACTGCCAGATGGGCAGCTGGGGCCAGTGCCTGCATGCCGGCGTGCTGGCCGCCTGCAGCGCCTGGGAAGAGCGCCAGGGCCGCCAGGTGGGCGTGCTGCACAAGGGCGACAACCCCTGGACCGAGCACTACAGCGCGCTGCAGGCCGAGGTGCCCGACGAGCACGACCCCGCCACCGGCCTGAACCACGCGCTGCTGGCGCGGCTGGACCGCGCGGCCAACCTGTATGTCGCCGGCCAGGCCGCCAGCCACTGCGTGCGCGCCACGGTGGAGCATCTGGTGGCCCACCTGCCGTCGCACCGGCCCGGGCGCCTGGTGCTGCTGACCGACGGCATGAGCCCGGTGGCCGGCTTCGAGGCCCAGGCCGAGGCCTTCATCGCCGAGATGCGCGGGCACGGCGTGCGCACGATGACCGTGGCCCAGGCCGCGGCCGCGCTGCTCAAGCCCCCGGCTTGACGCCGCCGCTGCCGGGCGCGGTGCCGCCGCCGGCCTCGCCCGGCCCCTGCCAGCCCGCCGGCAGCTGGCGCGCAAAGCGCGTGGCCGCCACCTGCAGGCCCCAGATCAGCTCCACGAAGGCCGGCTGGTTGATCAGCGGCTCGCCGCCCAGCACCAGGCAGTGGTCGATGCCGTCGATCCAGAAGGGCACGAAGCTCACCGTGGGGATCAGCAGGTTCACGTCGCGGTGGAAGCACACCCGGTCGCTGGCGCCATGCCAGCCGCGCGCACGCTGGCGCGCCGCGAACTCGGTGAAATCGGCCGCCGCCACGCACAGGGCTTCGGCCTCGCCGGCGCTGTAGCCGGTGTGGCCTGCGCAGAAGCCGCCATCGAAGGCCAGCGCCGCGCGGCGCTCGCCCGACAGGCCGGCGATGACCTGCGGCACGAAATCGTCCAGCCGCACATCGGGCGCCTGCAGCGCGCGGTGGATCACCGCCAGCCAGCCGGCATCGGCGGCACGCGGCAGCAGCCGGGCATGGGCCGCATCGCGCGCCAGCCAGGCGCCGGGCGACAGCAGCTCGGGCCCGGCCAGCAGGCCCTGCAGCGCACGGCGCTCGGCATCGGGCTCGGCGCGGGCAAAGGCATGCAGAGCGCCGGCGGCGGTGAGCGCCAGGCGCGGCGGCCCCTCGGCGCCGGCTGCGGCGGGTATGGCGGCGCCCTGGCTCATTCCGGCGCGTACAGCGGGTCCAGGCTGTAGATCAGGGTCTTGACCAGCATCACCATGTCGCTGCGCACGCGGGCATCGGCGTTCATCACCAGCGCCGGCACGCCCAGGCGGGCCAGCTCGGCCTCCACCGCCGGGCGCAGCGCACGCTCGGCCAGGCTGTCGCTGTGGGTCAGGCCCACCACCAGCGCGGTGCTGTCGATGATGCGGCGGAAGGCCGCCACGCACTGGCGCAGGTCGTCCAGCGGATCGGGCGCGCTGGCGCGGATCAGCATCACCAAGCCCAGCGCGTTCTCGGTGAGGATGTCCCACATGAAGTCAAAGCGCTCCTGGCCCGGCGTGCCGTACAGGCGCACGCGGTCGCCGTTGTCGAGGTTGAGCACGCCGTAGTCCATGGCCACGGTGGTCTGCGGCTTCAGGCGCGCCACCTCGTCGGAGGCGCGGGCCTCGGTGGACACCACCTCGATGTCCGACAGCGTGCGGATGGCCTGGGTCTTGCCGGCGCCCACCGGGCCGACGAACACGATCTTGTGGATCTGGGACATGGGGAGGGGTGTGGCTCTCAGAACAGCTTGGCCAGCAGCGATCGGATGAAGCTGCGCGGGGGGGCCGCGGTGCGCACCGGCGCCGCGGCTGGGGCAGGCGTGGCGGGCATGGCGGGACGGTGGGCCGGCGCCGGCGCGGCCACCGCACGGGCCGGCAGCGCGGTGGCCAGGCCCGACAGCAGGGCGCACAGCACGAACAGGCCCACCTGGCCAGGGTGCACGCCGGGGTAGGCGCGGCGCAGCCCGGCCACGTTCTGCGGCCCCTGCAGGCACAGCAGCGCCATCTGCACGAAGGCATCCGGAACCTCGGGCAGCCGCGTGAAGTTGGGCAGGCGGCGCAGCTGCAGGCCCAGACTGCCGTCCACCACGGGCAGGTCGTCCTCGAAGGTGTTGTAGACCAGGGCCCAGACGAAGCCGTCCAGCGTGCGGCGGCCGTCGCTGCGGCGGCCGTACAGCAGCTGGGCCTGGATCCGGGCCTGGTCTTCGTCAAGTGCCTGCACCTGGGCGATCTCGAGCATCAGCCGGTGCTGGGTGAGGCGCTTGCGCAGCGCGGTGGCGATGTTCGACGCCACCCAGTTGTGCGCCGGGTGGAAGATGGCGCCGGTCTGGCGGCCGATGTGGAAGGCATGCGGCGTGGCGTGCGACACCACGCCCAGCACCAGCGACAGAAAGGGGTTGGCCGCCACGGCCGGGCAGGCCGCCGCCACCGCCGCGCGGGCGTCGGGGTCGAGCCGGAAGGGCTGCACGGCGCGCGGCACCGGCACCGCGGCCGGCGGCGCCGCAGCAGGTGCCGGCGCGCTGCGGCCGGCATCGCCGCGCGCGGGCGCGCGGCGCGGTGCCTGGGTGTCGGGGGCGGGCGGCTGGGTATCGGGCCAGGCCAGGGCCGCCGGGGCCGGCAGGGGCACGGGCGCCGGGCTGGCCGCCGGGCTGATCACCGGGGCCGGCGGCTGCACCAGCGCGCGCACGCGTCCGCCCAGCGCGCCCAGGCCCACCCGCCCGGCCAGGCCGGCCAGCAGCGGCCGCGCCGCGGCCGGGTCAGGCGCTGGCGCGTCGCGCTGAGTGCCGGGGCCGTGGCCGGCAGGTAGCGCGTCGCACAGGCGTTGCAGGGCGCCGCGCATTGCGGTCATCGAGGCCGGGTGCACCAGCATCAGCCGCAGCGGCTGGCCCGCGCCCGGCGTCACCGGGCCGGAATGCTCGGTGGCATGGTCGGCCAGGCGCGCTGCCCAGTCACTGCCACCGGGCGGCAGCAGCACGATGGCCGGGCGCGGGCCGAACAGTTCCTGGCGCAGCGCCTGCTCAAGGGCCACGCTCCAGCGCGCCCAGCCAAAGCCCAGCAGATCCACCACGCACAGGTCATCGGGCCGCGCCTGCGCCGCCACGGCGGCCGGCGCCAGCGCGGGGCCACGGTCGTGGCGCACGATGGCCACGGCGCCGAACACCGCCCGCACGATCAGCTCCACCGCGCTGGCGGTCTGCGGCGTCATGCCGGCGATCAGCACCCGCCGGGGCCCACGGCCCAGGTGCAGCGGCTCGTGCGGGGCGTTCATGGGCGCGCGCCCTGCAGCGCCAGCAGCGTGTCGCGCCAGGCCTCGGGCAGGGGCTGGCCGCTGCGCAGGATCTCGCGCCGCGCCAGCATGAAGGCCAGGCTGTCGGCACACACCCGGCAATGGGTCAGGAAGGCCTGCTGGGTGGCCTGGTCGCCGCGCCGCCAGGCACGCAGCGCCGTGGCCGCGAGCAGGCGCGAGTCGTCGCTGCTGCTGCGCAGTGCGCGCGGCGGCACATCCAGCGAGGCCGCGGCCAGCACGCTCCAGCGCGTGGCCAGCGCATTGCCCGGCGGCAGGCGCAGTCCCTCCACATGGGGCACGAAGGCCTGCGCCACCTTGGGGCTGAGCCGCGCACGCACGGCCCCCAGCGCCCGCCGGCGCTGGGCCAGCGGCGCATCGGGGCAGGCCACCAGCCAGTCGGCCAGCGCGCCCTGGGCCGGCTCGGCGCCGGGCATCTCGAGCGCCACACGCAGCCGCGCCGCATGGGCCGCGGCATCGCGCGGCTGCCGCAGCACCTGCCGTGACAGGCTGCGAAAGGCCAGGCGCACGGCATGGCCGGCATCGGCCGCGGCGCCGGACGCGCCACCGGGCGGTGACGCCTGCGGGCAGGGATGGCTCGCGCTCACGGCGGCTCAGCGCTTGAGCGTTTTTCGGCCGTGCCCGGAAGGCGCGTCAAAACGCCCCCGATCCAGGCGCAAAGCGCAGCCATGGCGCGGGCCATGGCAAGCATTTGCAACGACGAGCAGGGGCGTTTCGAGGTGCAGGGTGGGCATGGGTGAAAGGCGCTCCAGCGCTCAGTCCAGCAGCGTGTCCATCAGGTCGACCATGAACTCGGCATCCTCGGCCTG
>CAYPDO010000280.1:0-6348 GCA_964409495.1 uncultured Bordetella sp. | reverse complement strand
GTACAGGAAGCCGCCGCCGAAGGTCTCGGGGTCCATCGGCCAGCCGGCGGTGTGGATCACCAGGCCGGGCTGGGCCTTGTCGGCCGGGATCTCCCACAGCTCCTTGATGCCGATGGCAAAGCTCTGCGGCTCGCGGCCGGCATCGAGCTTGTACTTGGCGATCAGCTGCTTGCCCAGGTGGCCACGCGCGCCCTCGGCGAAGATGGTGTACTTGCCCAGCAGCTCCATGCCGAGCTGGAAGTTCTCGGTCGGCTCGCCGTCCTTGCCCACGCCCAGGTTGCCGGTGGCCACGCCCTTGACGCGGCCCTGCTCGTCGTACAGCGGCTCGGCAGCGGTGAAACCGGGGAACACCTCGACGCCCAGGCTCTCGGCATGCTCGCCCAGCCACTTCACCACCGCGCCCAGGCGCACCACGTAGTTGCCGTGGTTGTCGAAGCAGCGCGGCATGGCCCACGGCGGGGTGTAGGCGGTGCCGCCGTCCTCGGCCAGGAACAGCACCTCGTCGTGCGTGACCGGCTGGTTCAGCGGCGCGCCCAGCGCCTGCCAGTCGGGCAGCAGCTCGTTGATCGCGATGGGGTCCATCACCGCGCCGCTGAGGGTGTGGGCGCCGGGCTCGCTGCCCTTCTCGAGCACCACCACCGAGATGTCCTGGCCCTTCTCGGCCGCCAGCTGCTTGAGCCGGATGGCGGTGGCCATGCCACCGGGGCCGCCGCCGACGATCACGACGTCGTATTCCATCGACTCTCGGGGGCCGAACTGCTCAAGGATCTCCTGCGGGGTCATGGGTCTTGTTCCTGTGGGAATGGTCGCGAATCTGGCGGGCGCACTGGGGCCCTGATTCGGCGGCATTCTACCCAGCGAGGCTTCAAAATCGAACGATCGTGCTTTTTTGTCGCGGGCGCGACAGAAGCCAGGTCAAGCGGGCGGCGAATGCCGCCGTTTTCGCCGTGGAATCCGGGGGATCGGGTGCGGGGCTGCGTGCTATCGTGATCCGGTTCCCCTGAACCGTGAATCGACGACCATGAGCTACAACATCGATCTGTCCGGCCGCGTGGCCTTCGTCACCGGCGCCTCCAGCGGGCTGGGCGCACAGTTCGCCCGCACTCTCAGCCAGGCCGGCGCGGCCGTGGTGCTGGCGGCGCGCCGTGTGGAGCGGCTCAAGACCCTGCGTGCCGAGATCGAGGCGGCCGGTGGCGATGCCCATGTGGTGGCGCTGGACGTGACCGACCACGACAGCATCAAGTCGGCCGTGGCCCATGCCGAGACCGAGGTGGGCACCATCGACATCCTGGTCAACAACTCGGGCGTCAGCACCACGCAGAAGCTGGTGGATGTGAGCCCCGACGACTTCGACTACACCTTCGACACCAACACCCGCGGCGCCTTCTTCGTGGCGCAGGAAGTGGCCAAGCGCATGATCGCGCGCAGCCGCGGCGCGGCGCCGGGCACCTTCACCGGCGGGCGCATCGTCAACATCGCGTCGATGGCCGGCCTGCGCGTGCTGGGCCAGATCGGCGTGTACTGCATGAGCAAGGCCGCGGTGATCCACATGACCCGCGCGATGGCGCTGGAGTGGGGCAAGTTCGGCATCAACGTCAACGCGCTGTGCCCGGGCTACATCGACACCGAGATCAACCACCACCACTGGCAGACCGATGCCGGCCAGAAGCTGATGCAGATGCTGCCGCGCAAGCGCGTGGGCCATCCGCAGGATCTGGACTCGGCGCTGATGATGTTGTGCGCCAACGAGAGCCATTTCATCAACGGCGCCATCCTCAGCGCCGACGACGGTTTCGGAGCGTGAGGCGCCGATGCGCGAGCTGACCCCGCTGGAGGCGCGCGTGCTGTCGGTGCTGGTGGAGAAGGCCGCCACCGTGCCCGACAGCTATCCGCTGACGCTGAACTCGCTGCAATCGGGCGTGAACCAGAAGACCGCGCGCGACCCGGTGATGAACGTGGGCGAGTCCGAGATCCTGGAGGCCATCGACGGCCTGAAGCGCCAGAGCCTGGTGTTCGAGACCTCGGGCGGCCGGGTGGCGCGCTACGAGCACAACGCGCCACGCGGCATCAATGTGCCCGGCGATGGCGCGGCGCTGCTGGCGGTGCTGGTGTTGCGCGGGCCGCAGACGGCGGCTGAGCTGCGCACCAATGCCGAACGCCTGCACCGCTTTTCTGACATCGCCGCGGTGGAGGCCTGCCTGCAGGCCCTGGCCGACCGCTACCCGCCACGCGCGCTGCTGCTGCCGCGCCAGCCCGGCGCGCGCGAGAGCCGCTGGGCGCACCTGCTGTGCGGCGAGGTGGTGCCGGGCACGCTGACCCCGCGTGAGGCCGGCGGCAGCGACGACGATGCCATCACCGTGGGCGAGGCCGTGGCGCTGAAGGCCGAGCTCAAGCGCCAGGGCGAGGAACTGGCGCGCCTGCGTGCGCTGGTGCTGCGCATGGCGGCCGAACTGGGCATGGCGGTTGACGATGCGCCGGCTGGTGCTGTGGAACCTGGGCCGGACGCTAGGCCTGCGGGCTGAGGCCTTTGCTGTTGGGCCTGCCTGGGTTGCTGGCTTGCTGATGCTGCTGGCTTGCTGAGGTTGGCACGGGCCAAGCCATGCCCGGGTGCCCGGCGGCGCTCAACTGCTGGGTCCGCCGCAAGCGGCGGACTTCGTTGCGGTGCTCGGATTCGTGGCCCCGCGGCGCAACTCGCGCCGTTCGCTCACGCTCACTTCGCTCGAACAAGCGCCGCGAGTCAGTTGGTCAATGCGCGCTGCGCGCGCGGCCACGAATCCTGCGCGCCTCACCGGCGCAGATTCACGCCGCCGGGCACCCGGGCACGGCTTGGCAGGACGGTGGCGGCATGCGGATGATGGCGTGCCAAGGTGTCTCGGGACGAGGGCGTCGGGTGGCCGCCCGGCGCAAGTAAAGGAGGAGCCCTGGGGCGAGAGCCTCAGGGCGGGGGACATGGAGCCGGGCGGCTACCCGGCGGCCTTGGCCGCGCGCAGGCTTTCGAGCGCTGAACGCTGAACAAGGCAACGGCGACCAGCATGTCGCTCGCTATTCTGAATAGGTGTCCCGCAGTTCCCGCTTCAGAATCTTGCCGATCGCACTGCGCGGCAGTTCGTCGATGAAGCGCAGCGCATGCAGGCGCTGGGTCTTGCCCACGCGGGCGTTCATCCACTGGCGGATCGACTCGGCATCGTCCATGGCGCCGGCCTTGCGCACCACAAAGGCCACCGGCGTCTCGCCCCATTCGCGGCTGGGCACGCCCACCACGGCCACGTCGGCCACCGCGGGGTGCTGGCGCAGCTCGGCCTCCAGGTCGCTGGGGTAGATGTTGAAGCCGCCGCTGATCACCATGTCCTTGCGGCGGTCCATCAGGATCAGGAAGCCGTCGGCATCAAACCGCCCCACGTCGCCGGTGCGGATGAAGCGCCGGCCTTGCACGTCAAACCATTCGGCCTCGCGCGTCTTGCCCGGCTGGTTCTGGTAGCCCAGCATCATGCTGGGTGAGCGGCCCACCAGCTCGCCAGTCAGCCCGGCCTCGCGCGGCAGCTCCTGGCCGTCCTCGTCGATCAGGCGGATCTCGTGGCCTTCGGCCGGCTGGCCCACGGTGTGCAGCTTGTCCGGGTGCAGGTGGCAGTACAGGATGCAGCTGCCGCCGCCCTCGGTCATGCCGTAGTACTCGGTCAGGCCGCCGGGCCAGCGCTTCAAGACCTGGGCCTTCAGGTCGGCATGGAAGGGCGCGCTGGTGCAGGCCTTGAACGTGAAGCTGCTGAGGTCGTAGCGGTCGAAGTCCGGGAAGTCCATCAGCCGCTGGTACTGCACCGGCACCAGCATGGTGTGCGTGGCGCGGTGCTGCTGCGCCAGTTCCAGGTAGCCGCGGGTGTCGAATTTGGGCATCAGCACCAGGTGGCCGCCGCGCGCCAGCGTGGGGATCACCACCACCAGCGTCGTGTTGCTGTACAGCGGCGTGGCCACCAGCGTGACGTTGCCCGGGCCGTAGCCGGCGGCCTCAGCCCGGCGGATCTGGCCCCAGCGCAGGCCGTGCGAATGCACGATGCCCTTGGGCGTGCCGGTGGTGCCGCTGCTGTAGATGATGTTGAACGGATGGCTCCAGCCCAGCGGCACCGGGTTGGGCGTTGCGCCTTCCGGTGCCAGCCAGTCGGCCATGCGCTCGTCGCCATCCTGGCTGTCATCGAGGCGGATGCGGCGCACACCGGCGCCGGTGAGTGCGGCCGGCACGGCCGCGGCATTGGCGGCATCCAGGAACAGGTGGCGGGCGCCGGCATCGCCGGTCATCGTGGCGATCTGCGCCGGCGTGCTGCTGGGCGCGAGCGGGGCCACGGCCAGGCCGGCGCGCAAGGCGCCCAGGAACAGCGCCACATAGGCATTGCAGGCGAAGGCATCGATGGCGATGGTGTCGCCGGGCTGGAGACCGTCGCGCTGCAGCGTGGCGGCGATGCGGTCGACCAGCGCGTCGAGCTGGGCGTAGCTGAGCGTGTGCCCGCCGGTGGTCAGCGCCGGGGCGTCGGGCTGCTGGCGGGCGTGGCCGGCCACCATGCCGGGCAGGTGCTGGAAATCGGGCAGCTCCAGCGCGGGGTCGTGCTGGCCCGTGGTGTGGATCGGCGAGGCGTGGTCGGCGGTGACGGTCATGGGCGGTTCAGCGGGTGGCGCCGCGCCGGCTCGGGCGGGCGGGGCGGGATGTCCGGGGGGCGGCCTGCGGGCCTGCGCCGGACGCTAGCGCAGCCGCCCCCGCCGCGGCCGACACCTGGGCGACAGCCGCGGCGCCGGATGGCCCTGCAGCCTTGTGCGGCAGCTCGCCCGCCGTGGCGTCAGCGGCCGCGGCGTCCGCCGGTAGCTCAGCGGTCGGTGGTGCGCGGCGCAGCCCGGTGAACAGCGGCAGCGCATACAGCGCAAAGGCATTGCCGGCGTGCAGGCCGCGCGCCCAGCGCTGCATCTCGGCGGCGGCGTTGATCATGCCGTTGACCACCTGCGCCGCCACCGATGGATCCATCACGCGGACCGAGCCGTCGGCCATGCCGTCGATCACGAAGCTGGCAAAGCGCTCGCCCAGCCGGCCCATGGTGCGCTGGGTGTCGCGGCGGATGGCCTCGGGCAGGGCCGTCCAGGCGGTCAGGCGCAGCAGCGGGCCCAGCGGGCCGAGCTGGAAGTCGAGCAGGGTGCGGCAGGCCAGCCCCAGGCGGGCCAGGCCGCTGAGCGGCCGGCCGTCGGCGGCCTGCAGCGCCAGGGCCGCGCTCTGTGCCGCGCGCACCACCGCGAAGGTACGCTCGAAGCAGGCCGCGATCAGGTCTTCCTTGGTGTTGTGGTGGTGGTAGAAGCTGCCCTTGGTGAGCTGCAGCTCGGCGGCAATGCGGTCCACCGAGGCGCCGTGGTAGCCATGCTCGTTGACCAGGCGCGTGGCGGCGCGCAGGTAGGCGGTGGCGGTGTCGTCGGCTGCGCCGGTGGCCGATGCCGGCAGGCTCAGGCCCTGGCCCGGGCCGGGCGTGGGGTCGTCGGGGGTGGCGGCAGCCGCCAGGCCGTCGAGCAGCAGGTCGGCGATGCGCGCGGCCACCACCGGGTAGTCCAGCGGCTCGAAGCGGCCCACCCAGGCGCGGGCCCACGAGGCGGTGGACAGCAGCAGGTGGGCACGGGCGTTCAGCGCGTCGCGCGCGAGCGGCGGCGCATCGGGCGCCTCCAGCACCGCGCGCACCTGGCGGAACATCGCGGTATAGGCCTCGGCCATGCGGGCGTCGTGCGGTGGCGCCAGCGTGAGCAGATCCGAGAACACCAGCAGCTCGGGATGCCGGCCCTCGGCGATGTCGGCCAGCCGGCCCAGGTGGCGGGCCAGGAAGCCACGCACGCGGCCATCCAGCGTGTTGGCCAGGGCCACGGCCGTGGCCGCGTCCTGGCTCATCGCATCCATCGCGCGCTGCAGGCAGGCACAGGCCAGGTCTTCCTTGCGGCGGTAGTAGTAGGTGATGCTGTTGGTGGCCAGGCCCACGCTGCGCGCCACATCGGCCAGCGTGCCGCCGCGGATGCCCTGCTGGTTGAACAGCCGCGCCGCGCCGTCGAGGATGGCCTCGCGCTTTTCCTTGAAGCGGGTGGTGCCGTGGGGCATGGCGTGTTTCAGGCCGTCTCGGCGCGGATCGGGATGGCCCGGGCCGGCAGCGTGGCCGCGCCATGCAGGTGGCAGGCCACGGCGCGCGATGCATCCATCGCGGTGAGCGCCGGATCGTCCTCGCGGCAGCGCGCCATGGCCTGCGGGCAGCGCGGGTGGAAGCGGCAGCCGGGCGGCGGCTTCATCACGCTGGGCACCTCGCCCAGGATGGGCGCGCGCGGGCGCCGGGCCTCGGCCTCGGG
>CAYPDO010000279.1:0-6350 GCA_964409495.1 uncultured Bordetella sp. | reverse complement strand
CAGCCTGCTGCATGCGGTGGGCCTGCCCGATCTGGTGACCGGCTCGCTGGCCGAGTACGAGCAGCTGGCCATGCGCATCGGCCGCGAGCCGGCGCGCGCCGCCTCGTACCGCCGCTACCTGGATGAACATGGGCGAAGTTCGCCCTTGTTCGACATGCCGCGCCTGGTGCGCGACATCGAGACCGAGTTCGAGCGCCTGGCGCTCGCGCAGCGCCAGTAAGCCACCGCGCGCCTGCCACACCGGTCAGCGGGGCGGCGCCCGCCGGCCCTCCCGTGACACCGCCTCGCCCAGCGCCCCCTGTCTGCAGTGAGCACCCGCCCGACACCCCCGCCCGACGACGCCGCCGAGCCCCACCTGCCGGGGGCCGATGAGGCCGCAACCCGCAGCCTGGCCGAGGATCCGCTCGCCCATGCGCTGGTGTGGCTGACGCGTCACCATGGCCAGGAGCGCTCGGTCACCTCGCTGCTCAACGGCCAGGAGGTGGCCGGCGCGCTGGGCCCCGACCAGGCCGTGCGCGCGCTGCGCGAGGCCGGCTTCAACGCCGGCCTGATGCAGCGCGACGTGGGCGACATCCCCGAGCAGCTGCTGCCGGTGGTGCTGCTGCTGCGCAATGGCGACGCCTGCATCCTGGCCTCGCGCGGCGTGCTGGCCGATGGCAGCGTGCTGTGCGAGCTGGTGATGCCCGGCCCGCTGAACGAGCCGCTGCAGGCCACGCTGGACGAGCTGCGCCCTGAATACGGTGGTGTGGCCCTGGTGGCCACACCACGCCCGGCCGAGACACGCGCGCCGGCCAATGCCTCGCCCGAGACGCAGGCCGCCCTGCGCGACCCCAACCGCCACTGGCTGTGGGGCACGCTGCGCCGCTTCATGCCCTATTACCGGGCGTCGATGCTGGCGGCCCTGCTCAGCAACACGCTGATGCTGGCCACCGGCACGCTGACCTCGGTGATCTACGACAAGGTGATCCCGCACCAGGCCTTTGCCACGCTGTGGGCGCTGGCCGTGGCCGGCGGCCTGGCGCTGGTGTTCGACCTGGCCGCGCGCCAGCTGCGCACCTACCTGATCGACCTGGCTGGCAAGAAGGCCGACCTGCTGGTGGGCACGCAGCTGTTCCGCCAGAGCCTGGCGGTGCGCATGGAGCACCGGCCCGAATCGGCCGGCGCCTACTCGCACATCGTCGGCCAGATCGAGCTGGTGCGCGAGTTCTTCTCGTCGGCCACGATGTCGGCGGTCAGCGACCTGCCGTTCATCATCATCTTCATCGGCATGACCTTCGTCATCGCCGGGCCGCTGGGCTGGGTGCCGCTGCTGGCCGTGCCCATCATCCTGCTCGGCCTGGCCCTGGTGCAGGGCACCATGCGCCGCGCCAGCACCGCGCACATGCAGCAGCAGGCCGATCTGCACGGCCTGCTGGTCGAGGCGGTGGAGGGCATCGAAGACGTCAAGGCCACCGGCGCCCAGGGGCGCTTTCTCAACCGCTACGAGCAGAGCACCGCGGCCTCGGTGCACAGCCAGATCAAGTCGCGCTCGATCACCAACCTGTCGATGAACGTGTCCATGCTCTCGCAGCAGCTGATCACGCTGGTGATGCTGGTGTGGGGCGTGTACCTGATCGAGGCCAAGGTGATCACCGGCGGCGCGCTGATGGGCGGCGTGATGTTTGCCATGCGCGCCATCGCGCCGCTGACCTCGATCGTGATGCTGGCCAACCGCTGGCAGGGCGCGCGCGCCGCCATGGTGGCGCTGGACCGCGTGATGTCGCAGCCCACCGACCGCGAGGAAGGCCGCACCTATGTGCCCTTGCGCGGCCTGAGCGGGCGCATCGCGCTGCACGACGTGAACTTTGCCTACCCGGCCGCGCCCGGCCAGCAGGCGCCGGCCGTGCTGAAGAACGTGAACCTGGCCTTCGAGCCCGGTGAGCGCGTGGCCATCCTGGGCCGCATCGGCAGCGGCAAGAGCACCGTGCTGCGCCTGGTGGCCGGCCTGTACCGGCCCGGCGACGGCATGGTGGAGGTGGACGGTGTCGACCTGCGCCAGATCGACCCCAACGACTTCCGCGTGGCGGTGGGCTATGTGCCGCAGGACTCGCGCCTGTTCAACGGCACGCTGCGCGACAACGTGCTGCTGGGCCGCGCCAGTGCCGACATCGCCCGCCTGGGTGCGGTGGCCCGGCTCACCGGCCTGCAGCGCGTGGTCGATGGCCACCCGCTGGGCTGGGACATGCCGGTGGGCGAATCCGGCTCGCTGCTGTCGGGCGGCCAGCGCCAGCTGGTGGCGCTGACGCGCAGCCTGATCACCCGCCCCAAGGTGCTGCTGATGGACGAGCCCACCAGCTCGATGGATGCGCAAAGCGAGCTGGTGTTCCTGCGCCAGCTCAAGGAGGCCGCTGCCGGTTGCACCCTGGTGATGGTGACGCACCGCCCGGCCGTGCTGGAGCTGGTGCAGCGCATCATCGTGGTCGATGCCGGCAAGGTGGTGATGGATGGCCCCAAGGCGGCCGTGCTGGCGGCCTTGTCCGGCGCCAAGCCGGCGGCCCAGGCCGCACCGCCCAGCGCCAGTGCCCAGCCGCCGGGCAATGTGCACCGCCACCCCAGCACCCAGCCGGCCGAGCGCCGCGCTGCCGTCTGAGGCCGCAGCGCCGATCGCACCGATGTCTGGTCACCCCCATCCCCGCGACGGCGCGGGCACCCTGCGTGCCGGTGACGCGCAATACCTCACCCCCACCCAGGCCGCGCTGCACCTGGAGCCGGCGCGCGCCGCGATCTGGTCCATCTACCTGATGCTGGCGGCGCTGGTGGCGGCCATCACCTGGGCGGCCTTTGCGCCGGTGGACATCATCACCCGCGCCGATGCGCGCGTGATCCCCGAGGGCCGCGAGCAGGTCATCGCCAGCCTGGAAGGCGGCATCCTGCGCGAGATGAAGGTGCGCGAGGGCGAGGCGGTGGAAGCCGGCCAGGCGCTGGCGCTGCTGGACCCCACGCGCGTGGAGGCCCAGCAGGGCGAGAGCCGCGCCAAGCGCTGGAGCCTGATGGCCCAGGTGGCACGGCTGCAGGCCGAGGCCGGCGGCCGGCCACTGGTGTTTCCGCCCGAGCTGAAGCAGGCGCCGGGCGTGATGCAGGCCGAGACCGACTCATTCAACGCGCGCCAGCGTGCGCTGGGCGATGCCGCGGCCGTGAACGTGCGCAACCAGCGCCTGCTCGAGCGCGAGCTGGCGGTGTCGGAATCGATGTCGGCCAAGGGCCTGGTGAGCGAGGTGGAGGTGATGCGCCTGCGCCGCCAGGTCAACGACCTGGCGATGCAGAACGGCGAACGCAGCAACCGCTTCCGACAGGAGGCCAGCGCCGAGTTGGTGAAGGTGCAGAACGAGCTCACGCTGCTGGAGGAACAGCAGGTGGTGCGCGACGACATGCTGCGCCGCACCACGCTGAGCTCGCCGGTGCGCGGCATCGTCAAGAACATCCGCGTCAACACGCTGGGCGGGGTGATCGCCCCCGGCGCGCCGGTGATGGAGATCGTGCCGGTGGCCGCCGAGGTGCTGGTGGAGCTGCGCATCAAGCCGGCCGACATCGGCTTCGTGAAGGTGGGGCAGAAGGTGGAGATCAAGCTCACCGCCTACGACTACACCATCTACGGCATGCTGCACGGCAAGGTGCAGACGCTGAGCCCCGATGCACTGGGCGACGCCAACGCCAGCCCGGCCGGCGCCGAGGCCACCTGGTACCGCGCCCTGGTGCGGGCCGATGCCAGCACGCTGGGCGCCGGCAAGCGCAAGCTCAGCGTGCTGCCCGGCATGGTGGGCATGGCCGAGATCCGCAACGGCCAGCGCTCGGTGTTGCAGTACCTGCTGCGGCCGATGTTCAAGGCGCAGGAAGCCTTTACTGAGAGATAGCTGGCGCCCACCCGCCGGGCGGGTTGGGGCCAGGCCGAAGCAAGCCGGTTTCGGCACGCTGTTCGGCCGATCGTGGCGCAGGGGTGGATCGTGTAATCACCACCATGTCACGCACCCGCCGCAGCTTCGCCAGGCGCCGCCCACCGGCGACCGTGGCGCTTCTCATCGCCCTCGGGCTGGGCTCGCCTGCGCTGCAGGCCGCCTGTGTCGACGAGGGGCGCTTCGACGCCCCGGCCGCGGCGCCGGCCGCCGCCGCCGATGGCGCGCCATCCACCCCGCCCACCGATGCGCGCGTGCAGCTCGGCGAGCTGGTGCGCGATGCGCTGGCGCAGAGCAACGGCATCAACGCCGCCCGCACCCTGGTGGACGCCGCGCTGCAGGATCTGGAAGAGGCCCGCGCCGGCCGGCTGCCGCAGGCTGCGCTGACCGGCTCGCTGTCGCCGTCGCTGGTCGACAGCGGCGGCATGCGCGGCAGCCAGCTGCAGGCCAGCGCCGGCCTGGTGCTGAGCCAGACCTTCTACGACGGCGGCCGCCTCGACCGCGTGATCGACTGGCGCCGCCAGCTCGCCGAGGTGGCGCGCCTGGGCCACCTGAGCACGCAGGAGCAGATCTCGCTGTCCACCACCTCGCTGGCCTTCGAGCGCAACCGCTACCGCATGCAGGCCGTGATCTACGGCCAGAACGTGCGCAAGATGGGCTGCCTGGTGGAGGCGCTGGAGTCCATCGTCAACGCCGACCGCGGCCGCCAGAGCGAGCTGGTGCAGGCGCGCAAGCAGCTGATGCAGGCCGAGCTGCAGCAGGCCCAGGCGGTGTCGCAGGCGCGGCAGATCGAGGCCAAGCTGCGACGCGTGGTCGGCAGCGGCCTGCCGGTGATCGAGGGCCTGAGCACCGTGCTGCTGAGCGTGCCCGAGCTGCCTGATGTGCTGAGCGCCGCCGAAGGCGCGGTGGAGATCGCCGCGATGGATGCCAGCGTGGCCGCCATGCGCGAGATGGCGCGGGCGGTGGAAGCCGGCACGCGCCCGCAGGTGGGCTGGAACGTGGGCGCCAATGCCGCGCTGGCCGGCGGCTCGGCGGTGGGCCCCGGCAACCGCCACAGCGGCAGCCTGAGTGCGGGCGTGACGCTGAGCATCCCGCTGGTCAACCGCGCCGTCGACCATTCCATCGCCGCGGCGCGCAAGCGGGCCGAGGCGGCCGCGCTGCAGCGTGGCGAGGTGCTGGAGCAGCGCCGCCAGCGCATCGTGGAGATCCATGAGCAGACCAGCAATGCCTTCGACCGCCTGCGCCGCATCAGCCTGGTGCTGCGCGAGAGCGACCGCCTGCGCAACTTCACGCTGCAGCAGTGGCAGCAACTGGGCAAGCGCTCGCTGTTCGACGTGATCGCCAGTGAATCCGACCACTACAACCTGCGCGTGCAGTACGTCAACGCACTGCACGATGGCCAGCAGATGAACGCCATGCTGCTGTCGCTCGGCAGCGGACTGCGCAACTGGTTGCAATGATCTCCCCCCGAAGCGCCGTCGGCGCCTCCGCCCAGGGTGGCGCAGCCGGCAGACCGGCAGAGCCGGTTCCGCGGCTGCCGCTGGGTTTTGATGGAGGCATGCCAACAGCGTGCCGCATTGCGTGATGGACAACGACTGACATGAAGACGATCTGTGTCGAAGGCTGGCGTGGCATCAGCCACTCGATCGCCCTGGTCAACCAGTTCCAGCTGCTGGTGATGCTGGGCGAGCCCGGCCTGCGCCTGTACCACCGCGATCTGCCCTTCTTCATGAAGCGCTGGAATGCGCGCGACATGCCCGCCGGCTTCAGCGCCGACGAGCAAGCGCGCATCGATGCCATCCCGGCGCCGCCCGATGGCGAGCCCATCGACACGCTGCTGCGCATCTCGTCGCCCTTTGCCAGCGTGCTGCCCGCAGGCCAGAAGACGGTGACCTTCATGGTCACCGAGTGCGGCATCACGCCCGAATGCTTCGACGCCGTGCCGCCCGACCTGGGCGCCTACACGCGCGAGGGCAACCGCATCGTCACGCCCTCGCGCTGGTCGCGCGACCGGCTGGTGGACCATGGCTTCGACGCGGCCGGCATTGCCGTGGTGCCGCATGGCTTCAAGGCCGACACCTTCCAGCCGCTGAACGCGCTGGACCGCCGCGCCGGCCGTGCCGCACTCGGCGTGGCCGACGACGAGACGCTCTACCTCAACGTGGGCGTGGCCACCTGGAACAAGGGCCTGGACCTGCTGGTGCAGGCCTTTGCCCGGGTGCGCCAGAAAAGCCCCAAGGCCCGCCTGCTGCTGAAGGACCACAAGGCCATGTACGGCCTGGGCGCCGACCGTGTCCTGGCCCAGGTGGCGCGCGAGCACCCGGGCCTGGTGACGGCCGAGGTGCTGGCCGGCATCTCGCTGATCAGCGGCAGCCTGGACCAGAGCCAGCTGCGCGCGCTGTACGGCGTGGCCGATGCCTA
>CAYPDO010000278.1:2469-6376 GCA_964409495.1 uncultured Bordetella sp. | reverse complement strand
TGCCGTAGTTGCCGGCGCCGAAGCTGCCGCCGATGATGACGGTGAACTTGGGCACCGCGGCGCAGGCCACCGCGGTGACCATCTTGGCGCCGGCGCGGGCGATGCCCTCGTTCTCGTACTTGCGCCCGACCATGAAGCCGGTGATGTTCTGCAGGAACACCAGCGGAATGCGGCGCTGGCAGCACAGCTCGATGAAGTGCGCGCCCTTGTTGGCGCTTTCGGCGAACAGGATGCCGTTGTTGGCCACGATGCCCACCGGCATGCCCTCGATGTGGGCGAAGCCGCACACCAGTGTGGCGCCGTAGCGGGCCTTGAACTCGTCGAACGCGCTGTCGTCCACCACGCGGGCGATGACCTCGCGCACATCAAAGGGCTTGCGCGTGTCGGTGGGGATCACGCCATGCAGCTCTTGCGGCGCGAAGCGCGGCGGTCGCGGCGGCACGCAGGCCAGCGGCTGCGGCTTGGTGCGGTTGAGCCGGGCCACGCTTTGCCGCGCCAGCGCCAGTGCGTGCAGGTCGTTCTCGGCCAGGTGGTCGGCCACGCCCGAGAGCCGCGTGTGCACGTCGCCGCCGCCCAGGTCTTCGGCGCTCACCACCTCGCCGGTGGCCGCCTTCACCAGCGGCGGTCCGCCGAGAAAGATGGTGCCCTGGTGGCGCACGATGATGGTCTCGTCGCTCATCGCCGGCACATACGCGCCGCCAGCGGTGCAACTGCCCATCACCACGGCGATCTGCGGGATGCCGGCGGCCGACAGGTTGGCCTGGTTGAAAAAGATTCGGCCGAAATGGTCGCGGTCGGGAAACACCTCGTCCTGGTTGGGCAGGTTGGCGCCGCCGGAATCCACCAGGTAGATGCAGGGCAGGCCGTTCTGCGCCGCGATCTCCTGCGCGCGCAGGTGCTTCTTGACCGTCACCGGGTAGTAGGTGCCGCCCTTGACGGTGGCGTCGTTGCACACGATCACGCACTCGATGCCGGCCACGCGGCCGATGCCGGCAATCATGCCGGCCGAGGGGGCGGCGTCGCGCGTGCCGCCCTGGCCGTCCTTCTCGGGGTACATGCCCAGCGCCGCCAGCGGCGCGATCTCAAGAAAGGGCGTGTCGGGGTCGAGCAGGCGCTCCACCCGCTCGCGCGGCAGCAGCTTGCCGCGCGCCAGATGCTTGGCGCGGGCCTCGGCGCCGCCGCCCTCGGCGATCTTGGCCAGCTTCGCGTTCAGGTCATCCACCAGGGCCTGCATGGCCTGGGCATTGCTGCGGAACTCTTGCGAGCGGGGGTTCAACTTGCTCTGCAGAACGGCCATGCGGTCTCCGGCGCTTGTGGTCTGGACGCGGGGTGGGGATCGAGTGTGCGGCGGGATTATCAAGTGACGTTTACGTAAACGTCAATTAAGCGGGTGCTTGCGGCCGGCGGCGCGGTGCAAGGCAGTTGTTGCGCCGCCGCGTCACCGCCATTTGCCTCAGGTCAAACCCTGATCCCGCCAGCCCTGGCGGCGGCCAGCGGTTTGCGTTGGGCCAATTTCTGCCTGCACGCCCCATCGTGCAATGCGTTGCACGGGCCCGAAGCGCTGTCCAAGACGCCACATGGGCCTGGTTGTTTGCCACCTAGAGGAAAGACACCATGACTGCCATCCGCTCCCTGATCGCCATTGCCGCCGCAGCGGCCGCCGTGACTGCCCTGCCCGTGCAGGCCCAGGACACCGGCAACTTCATCGTGCGCGCCCGCGCCGTGCACCTGGATTCGGCCAACAAGGACAGCACGGGCCTGGGCCTGACGATCAACAACAAGATGATCCCGGAAGTGGACATCACCTACTTCTTCACGCCGAACCTGGCGGCCGAGCTGATCCTCACCTATCCGCAGAAGCAGACCGTGCACTCCAGCGTGCTGAATGCCGATGCCGGCACCTTCAAGCACCTGCCGCCGACGCTGACGCTGCAGTACCACCTCACCGACCTGGGCAGCTTCCGTCCCTACGTGGGCCTTGGTGTGAACTACACCAACATCTCGGCCGTGCACCTGGACGCCGCCACCGCGGCGCTGGGCAAGCCCGTGGGCCTGAAGCACAACAGCTGGGGCCTGGCCGCGCAGGTGGGCGTCGACGTGCCGGTGGGCGGCGGCTGGCTGCTGAACCTCGACGTCAAGAAGGTGCAGATCAAGACCGACGTGATGGCCGGTGGCAGCAGCGCCGGCAAGTTCAAGGTCGACCCGCTGCTGGTGGGCGTGGGCTTCGGCAAGCGCTTCTGAGCACGCGCTGAACGTTCAGACACGAGACACGACCGACGATGAGAAACGCCGCCCCCGGGCGGCGTTTTTCTTGCTGCGGCGACGGCCTCAGTCGGGCTTCTGCCAGGCCACGCCGTCCTCGGTGAGGATGGCGTCCAGCGGCACATCGTGCGGCTCGGGCGCCAGCCACGGGATGTAGCCGTGCGCAAAGCCCAGGCCCACGGTCACCGGCCGGGGCGTCAGCGCGGCCAGCGTGCGGTCGTAGAAGCCGCCGCCATAGCCCAGGCGGTTGCCGCCGGGGCCGAAGCCCACCAGCGGCACGAACAGCAGCTGCGGCTGGAACTGCACCGTGTCCTTGGGCTTGGGGATGCCGTAGGCGTCTTCCTCCATCGGACAGCCCGGAAACCAGGCATGGAAGCGCAGCTGCTTGGTGTCGCGGTCGATCACCGGCAGGCCCAGCATGCGCTCGCCGCTCACCTCGCTCCAGCGGTACAGCGCCGGCAGCGCATCGAACTCGCCCTTGATCGGCCAGTAGGCGCCGATGGCCACTTCGGGCCGGTCGAGCAGCCACACCTGCATCACCTCCTGCAGGTGCACGGCCCGCTGGTGACGGTCCACCATGGCCTGGCGCTCGGCCTGCAACTGCTTGCGCAGCGTGGGCTTGTCGCGTGCAGGCTCGTCGAATCGGAAGCGGCGTTCAGAGCTCATGCCCGGATTGTGTCCCGCCGGCTCCGCCGACGCCCAGGCTCGGACACCCGGGCGCTGCGACATCGCCCACGCTGTCACGGCGCAGCCCTACACTGCGCGCCACCATGGCTGCCGATGCCGCGTTTGCCGCGCACTGCCTCGAGCTGCTGGCCTCGCTGGGCCGGCCGCAGGCGCGGCGCATGTTCGGCGGCCAGGGCCTGTTCGTCGAGGCACTGATGGTCGGCCTGATCATCGACGAGCGCCTGTACCTGAAGGTCGATGCCACCGCCCGCCCGGCGTTCGAGGCGACCGGCAGCGCGCCCTTCGGCTACGACACGCGCAGCGGCCGCCGCGTGCTCACCAGCTACTGGAGCGCGCCCGACGAGGCCATGGATTCACCCGGCGCCATGCAGCCCTGGGCGCGGCTGGCCCTGGCCTCGGCGCTGCGCGCCGCCGCCAGCAAGCCAGCGCCCAGGGCCGCAAAGGCGCGTGCCAGGCCGGCCCAGGCCACTGCAGCCGCGGCCGCGCCCAGCGACGCGCCGGCCGCACCGCCGCGCCGCCGCAGCTCGCCCCGGCGCTGAGGCACGGCGGCGCCGGCCGCGGCCACATCGGCCTGCCAGCCCAGGCGCGCGGCCGCCGCCGGCTGCCATGAATCGACCACCACGCACGCGCCGCGGCCCAGCCACAGGCGTTCACCGGCGGCCAGCACATGGTCATCGCCGCCGCCGTCGCGGGTCAGCCACACGCGGCCTTCTTCCACCGCCAGCCAGCCGGGCTGGGCCACGTCCAGCCGCCAGGCACCGGCCAGGCGCAGGCTGCGTGGCACACGGCCCAGGCGCTGCAGGCTTCCTGTGGTAGGGGATTGATGCGTGAGTTTCATGCTGCGCTCCTGCGTTGCGGGTCGGCGTCGGCCCGGACGGGCATCCCGCTGACGATGGCAAGATGATCGGCACGCGGCCGCCGCCAGTCCAATGCGATCGGTGCGCCGCTTTGATGCGAG
>CAYPDO010000278.1:0-2369 GCA_964409495.1 uncultured Bordetella sp. | reverse complement strand
CCCGGTGCCGCGCCCGCCAGCCCGGCAGGCGGCGCCGGCCCGCGCCGCCCGCTGGCGCTGGACAGCCTGCGCGCCTTCGAGGCCGTGGCGCGGCGCCTGTCGTTCAGCGCGGCGGCCGACGAGCTGTTCCTCACCCAGTCGGCCATCAGCCGGCAGATCAAGGGCCTGGAGCAGGAGCTGGGCGCCACGCTCTTCAACCGCGGCACGCGGCGCGTGGAACTCACCGCCGCCGGCGAGGCGCTGCGCCAGGCCGTGATGCCGTCGCTGGAGCGCATCGACCGCACGGTGCGGCAAATCCGTGTGGCGCAGGGGCGGCGGCATGTGAACCTGTCCACCTTTGCCTCGTTTGCCACGCTGTGGCTGCTGCCGCGCCTGCCCACCTTCCAGCAGCGCCACCCCGACATCGACATCCGCATCAGCGCCAGCGACAAGATGACCGAGCTGGACGACCCCGAGGTCGACCTGGTGCTGCGCTACGGCTTTGACGATGTGGCCAGCACGCCCGAGGCCGAGCGCCTGTTTGGCGAACGGCTCACGCCGGTGGCCAGCCCCTGGCTGCTGGCCCAGGCGCGCAGCGGCCAGGCGCCGCCGCTGGCCCGCGCGGCCGACCTGGCCGGCCATGCGCTGCTGGAGGAGGACGACCACCGCCCCAGCGCCGTGTACCTGAGCTGGCGCCGCTGGCTGCGCGAGGCCGGCCAGCCGCTGCTGGAGCCGCGCCGCTGGATCTACCTGAACTACACCCACCAGCAGGTGCAGGGCGCGCTGGCCGGCCAGGGCATCGCGCTGGCGCGCATGGCCCTGGTGCACGACGCGCTGGCGCGCGGCGAGCTGGTGGAGCCCTTCGGCCCGGCCGGGCGCGTGGACAGCCCGGCCGCCTACTGGCTGCTGCCGCTGCCCGGCGCACGCCTGCGGCCCGAGTTGCAGGCCTTCATCGCCTGGATCCGCGACGAGGCGGCGCTCACCCGCACCGCGCTGGCCGATCCTGCCGCGTCGTCCGACCCCTACGGCAGCTCCGGCGCGCGCACGCTGCCCATCGATGCGCGCGGCGCATCGCGGTCATGACGATTGTTCACCCACGGGCCGCGCCGGCGGGCCTAGCATCTGCGGCCATCGTCCACCGCCCCGGAGCCCCCATCATGAAGCTGTACATCGGCAACAAGAACTACTCGTCCTGGTCGATGCGCCCGTGGGTGCTGATGCGCGAGAAGGGCATCGCCTTCGACGAGGTGATGCTGCGCTTCGACCACTTCGGCGCCGATTCGCAGTTCAAGAAGGCCATCACCGCCGTGTCGCCGGCCGGCCGCGTGCCGGCCCTGGTGGACGACGACGGCCTGCTGGTGTGGGACACGCTGGCCATTGCCGAGTACCTGGCCGAGCGCTTTCCCGACAAGGCCCTGTGGCCCGCCGAGCGCAGCGCCCGCGCCCGCGCGCGATGCCTGTGTGCCGAGATGCACAGCGGCTTTGCCGCGCTGCGCGGCGCGTTCCCGATGAACATCGAGGCCCAGCTGCCCGAGGTGGGCGCGCGTTTGCTGGCCGAGAAGCCGGCCGTCGCGGCCGACCTGGCGCGCATCGTCACGCTGTGGACCGAGGCGCTGGCCGCCAGCGGCGGGCCCTTGCTGTTCGGCGGCTACTCGATCGCCGATGCCTACTTCGGCCCGGTGGCCGCACGCATCCGCAGCTATGCCCTGCCTGTGCCGCCCCAGGCCGCGGCCTATGTCGAGCGCCTGTGGGCCACCGCGGGTGTGCAGGCCTGGGTGGCCGAGGCGCTGCTGGAGGCCGATTTCGTGCCCGAGGACGAGCCCTACCGCACCCACCGCTGAAGTCCGCGCGGCCGTTGCGGCGGCAGGCCCTGGGGTACAGTGAGTTTCACGCGCAGGCGCCGGTCCGGCCGGCGCCTGCGACCCACCCTGCCGCCAGCCTGCCGCGATGACCCGTCTGCCCCTTCCGCGCGTGCTGCGTGCCCTGCACCGCGACGCGCTGCCCACACTGCCCGCGCTGCCCCCCGCCGCCGCCGTCCGTCAGGCCCGGCCGGCACCGGCACGCCGCCGCCTGGCCGGCCTGGTGCCGCTGGGTGCGGCCCTGGCGCTGACCCTGGGCAGCGCCGCGCACGCCGCGCCCGACCCGGCCGACGCCACGGTGCTGGAAGCCCGCGACGCCGCGCGCAAGGGCGAGCGCAAGGCCGACCGTGCGCGCCTGGCCGCCGCCCGTGCGGTGCTCAGCGCCGCCAACCATCCGCTGCTGCCCTGGGTGGAGTACTGGGAACTGGGCACACGCCTGACCGAGGCCACGGTCGACGAGGTCGAGGCCTTCTACGCGCGCTGGCCCGGCAGCTATGTGGAAGACCGGCTGCGCAACGACTGGCTGCTCGA
>CAYPDO010000277.1:0-6402 GCA_964409495.1 uncultured Bordetella sp. | reverse complement strand
GTTGGCATAGGGCAGGGCGGTGGTGACGAAGAGCTTGCGGGTCATGGCGACCATCCAGAAAGACAGCCGACGATTGTAGGTTGGGGCCTACCCGGGCCGCGGCCCGTGCGCTTTGTGCCTGCCGCCGCCCCGCCTCACACGCTGAAGCGCGCCACGCCCTCGCTGAGCCGCTGTGCCTGCAGGCGCATCTCGTTGGCCGTCGCCGCGGTGTCGTGCACCAGGCGGGCGTTGTCCTGGGTGCTGCCGTCCAGTTCCTGCAGCGCGCTGCCGATGTGGGCCACGCCGGCGCTGTGCTCGGCCGCACCGCCGGAGATCTCGGCCAGCAGCTGCTTGATGCGCTCGGCGTTGCGCACCACCTGCTCCATGGTCAGGCCGGCAGCCTGCACCCGCTCGGTGCATTGCGCCACGGTGTCGACGCTGCCGCCGATCAGGCTCCGGATCTCGCGCGCCGCCTGGGCCGAGCGCTGGGCCAGTGCCCGCACCTCGGCAGCGACCACGGCAAAGCCCTTGCCCTGGTCGCCGGCCCGCGCCGCCTCGACCGCGGCATTGAGGGCCAGGATGTTGGTGCGGAAGGCCAGGCCGTCGATCACGCCCACGATGTCGGCAATGCGCGCCGAGGCGTCGCGCACCGCGTCCATCGTGCTCACCACCTCGGCCACCATGACGCCGCCCTGGCCGGCAGTGGCCGCGTTGTGACTGGCCAGCGCGGCGGCATCGCGGCTGGCGTCGGCACTCTGCCTGACCGTGGCGGCCATCTGCTCCATCGACGCCGCGGTCTGCTCCAGCGCGGCGGCATTGGCCTCGGTGCGCCCCGACAGGTCACCCGCGCCGCCGCTCACCTGCTCGGCATTGCGTTGCAGCGACTGGGCCGCATCGCGCACCACCCGCACGATGCCCTGCAGGCCCTGGCGCATCTGTTCGAGCGAGGTGGTGAGCTGGGCGATCTCGTCGCGGCCTACGGGCTGCATGCGGCCGCCCAGCCGCCCATCGCGCATGGCCTCGATGTGGCCGGTCAGCGTGCGCACGCCATCGTCCATCACGCGGTAAAAGCACAGCATCAGGTAGGCGGCCAGCACCAGGCTGGCCACCGACACGCCGAAGGCCACGCGGCGCTCGACGGCCAGGCGTTCAATGCGCTGGGCCAGCAGGGCGTCGAGTGCCGGCAGGCCTTGCTGGTACAGCGTGAACAGTTGGGCCAGCGCCCGGCGCCCGCCGTCATACAGCTCGGCCGCCGGGCGTTCGCCGGGCGTGCGCACGGCGGCCTCGGCCTGGGCCGCATAGGCCAGTGCGGCCTGCAGCGGCGCGGCGTCAAGTGCCGTGGCCAGTGCAGGGTTGGCTTTGGCCGCACGCTGCAGGTGGTCGCGCAGGTCACGCGCATAGACCACTGTGCTGGCCGACCAGCCGATGAAGCGGTTGCGCGCATCGGCACTGCCGAAATCGCCCTTGGCCGCGGCATAGCTGCTCCAGCCCCACACCTGGCCCAGGTCTTCGGCCAGGCGCGGCAGTGTCAGGACCAGTGCATTGATCGTGTAGAAGCTGTCGACGTCGGGGTCGAGCACCAGGTTCGAGTCGTCGCCCACATGCTGCAGCAGATCCACCAGCGCCGCGCTGACCGGGCCGAACACGGTGCGTCCCTGGGCGTCGGCACCGTTTGGCACGCTGGCGGTGGCCTGCCAGCGCCGTTGCAGCTCGGTCACCGCAGGCAGCAGGGCCAGCGCGTCACCGCTGTCGCGCAGATGCTGCAGCAGTGTCTGCAGCGTGGCATCGGTGGTGTGGCGCGCCTGCTGGTAGTCGGCCTGCACCGGATGCCCGCCCAGCATCGCCCGGGTGGCGTTGCGGGTGGCCAGGATGCCGTGCAAGGCCGGCGCCAGGCGCTGCATCACGGCCACGCCCTGGCGCTCCTTGGCCGCGAACTCGATGCTGGCCGACATGCTGGCCGACAGCAGGGCCAGCAGTGTGGCGATCGGCAGGGCGAAACACAGTGTGATCACGGCCGCCTTGGCCGGAAAGCGCAAGCGCCGGAACAGCGCCACGCCGGGGCCGAAAAACGCCGCGGCGAACGCAGAGGAAGAGGCATCGCGCCCCGCCACCGCCAGTCCGGATCCCGATACAGCCTGATCACCGGACGCTGGGGAGACACCCGTCGCAGCAGGGCCAGATACAGCCGAGGCTCGCCTTGACATCGACAACACTCCTGTGGGTGGTTGGGGGTGCGATGGAAGAAATTGTGCGGCGACTGGGGTAGTCTCGATCAGTGGAGTAGGGATGTCTTGATTGGTCAGATCTGTGGGATCTGAGCCTGCTTGCCCCTGTGGGGCACGCAACGCCCCGGGCTTGGATAGACTCGCGCGTCTTTGCCGGCTGTCACATCCCGTGGCGGCGGCCTTTTGAAACCCACTGCCTGCACCATGCCCACTGCCGTTGTCGAAGCCGACCTGCTCGCTGCGCTCAAGACCGTCACCGACCCGCACACGGGCAAGGATTTCGTCAGCAGCCGGCAGCTCAAGAACCTGAGGATCGATGGCGACGACGTGGCCTTCGACCTCGAGCTCGGCTACCCGGCCAAGAGCCTGCACGCGCCGCTGCGCAAGCAGCTGATCGATGCCGCGCGCAAGGTGCCCGGCGTGGGCAACGTCAGCGTCAACGTCAGCAGCCGCATCGTGGCCCATGCCGCACAGCGTGGCGTGCAACTGCTGCCGGGGGTGAAGAACATCATCGCGGTGGCCTCGGGCAAGGGCGGCGTGGGCAAGAGCACCACGGCCGCCAATCTGGCGCTGGCGCTGGCCGCCGAGGGGGCCACCGTGGGCATGCTCGACGCCGACATCTACGGCCCCAGCCAGCCGATGATGCTGGGCATCAGCGGCCGGCCCGAGAGCCTGGATGGCCAGACGATGGAGCCGATGCAGGGCCACGGCCTGCAGGTGGCCTCGATCGGCTTTCTGGTCGATGACGACCAGGCGATGATCTGGCGCGGCCCGATGGCCACCCAGGCGCTGGACCAGCTGCTGCGTCAGACGCGCTGGCGTGACCTGGACTACCTGATCGTCGACATGCCGCCGGGCACCGGCGACATCCAGCTCACGCTGAGCCAGCGCGTGCCGATCACCGGCGCGCTGATCGTCACCACGCCGCAGGACATCGCCCTGCTTGACGCCAAGAAGGGCATCGCGATGTTCGACAAGGTGGGCGTGCCCATCCTCGGCATCGTCGAGAACATGGCGGTGTACTGCTGCCCGAACTGCGGCCACACCGAGCACATCTTCGGCGCCGATGGCGGCAAGACCATGGCCGCCGAGCGGGGCATCGACTACCTCGGCGCGCTGCCGCTGAACCGCAGCATCCGCGAGCAGGCCGATGCCGGCCGCCCGACCCTGGTGTCCGAGCCCGACGGCGAGATCGCCGCGCTGTACAAGCAGATGGCGCGTCAGGTGGCGGTGAAGATCGCCGAGAAGGCCAAGGACTTCTCCAGCAAGTTCCCGACCATCGTGGTCAGCAAGAGCACCTGATACCAAGGGTTTCCACCCACCCTCGGATATGGGGTGACCCCTTCACGGCGCTGTCACGGCGCGGGCTGCCCGGGCCATCATGCGGCATTCGTCACGGATCCACATGGGGGCCTGCATGTCTGCCAATTCCACTCTGCGCCGCGTCCGGCGGCTTCGTCCGATGCTTGCCGCTGCCGCGGCCGGGGTGTGCCTGGGGGCCAGCGGGCCGGCCAGCGCGTTCAGCGAACTGGTGGTCTTCGGCGACAGCCTGTCGGACAACGGCAACCTGTACAAGCTGTCCGACGTGGTGTCCGACCTGTTCCCGCTGCCGGGCCTGCAGGCCGTGCCGCCGCTGCCGTACTACGAGGGCCGCTTCTCGAACGGCAAGGTGGCGGTGGAATACCTGTCCACGCTGCTGGGTGTGCCCTTGAAGAATTTCGCGGTGGCCGGCGCCACCACCGGCGCCACCAACCCCAACTTCACCAGTCTGCCGGCCGTGCCGATCCTGGACGCACTGAAGTACACCGGCCTGAGCACCCAGGTCAGCAATTACACGCTGGCGCTCACGCTGTCGGGCACCACCGCCGACAGCAATGCGCTGTACATGGTGTGGGCCGGGGCGAATGACATCTCGCATGCCAGCAACCTGCCAGCCACCTTCGGCAGCGTGATCGCGACTGCGGTCAACAACATCGCGGGGGCCGTCACCAGCCTGTACGACAAGCAGGCGCGCAACTTCCTGCTGCCGCTGCTTCCCGATCTGGGCGCCACGCCGCGTGCACTCGGCCTGGATGCCGTCAAGCCCGGCACGGCCAGCTTCCTGACCCTCGTGTCCACGCAGTTCAACCAGGCGCTCACCAACCGCTTCACGCAGCTGGCCGCCACCTGGACCGACGAGCAGTTCTACATCTACGACACCTTCAGCGAGCAGCACCGCACGATGGACCTGGCCGAAGCCGCCGGCAACAACGTGACCGACGCCTGCTTCGACCCCAGCGTGCCCAGCCTGTGTGCCAACTACGGCGCCAGCTACTACTACTTCGACGAAATCCATCCCACCACCAGCACACATCTGGCGCTGGCCCAGGGCATGGCGGCATTGGTGCCCGAGCCGGCCACGGTGCTGTCGATGGGCCTGGGCGTACTGGCCCTGCTGGGGGTGGCCGCCCGGCGCCGCCGGATCGGCTGATCCCGCTCGGCCTGCCCGCGGCAGCGGGCAGGCTTCTGGCGCGCGGCCCGTTCAGCGGGCCGCGGCTGTTTCCCAGGGCGGCAGATCGTCGCCAGTGGCCGTGCCAGCCGCCGGCACGGCGGGCGGGGCGGGCCTTGCTGGCGGTGTGCCGGCGGCGCTGGCCGTGCCAGCGACCGGGGCCTCGTCCAGCGCCTGCTCGCTGCCCAGCGCATCCAGCAGGTCGCCGATCATCGGCAGCAGTTCGCCGGTGCTGATGGCGGCATCGGCGTCGAAGTTCTCGTCGCGGCTGGCGCCGGGCTGCTTCTCGAACACGCCATCCTCGAAGCCGATGCGCTTGATCTGCAGACCCTCGGTCAGCACGAAGCTGACGCGGCCGTTCCAGGTGAGGGCCAGGCGCGTGGGCTGCTTGCCGGCGGCGATGTGCTCGCGGATCTCGGCAATCTCCAGCGTGTGGCGGGCGTAACGCACGGCGGGCTTCTCGCCCTCGGCGGCCTTCAGCTCGCAATCGCGGTCGATCGTGAAGCCGGCGGGCGCCTCGCCGCTGACCAGCCACTCGGCCATGGCCGCAGCGGGCGACACCGCGGTGTTGATCGGCCGTGCGGCAAAGCCGGGCAGGGCCTCGGTGAGGGCGGTGAGCACCTCGTCGGCCTTGCTCTGGCTGCCGCAATCGATGGCCAGCAGGCGCTCCTCGGGCGCCAGCCACACGCGCACGCTGCCGCGCTTGGTGAAGGCCTGCGGCAGCAGCTCGAGCAGGGCCTGGTCCTTCAGGTCCTGCTTGGCCTTGCGGCCAGGCTTGCGGCCGGTGTCGTGCTCGATCTTGGCGGCCAGTGCATCCACCTGGCGCTTGATCACCGAGCCGGGCACCAGCTTGCGCTCGACCATCAGGCTCATCAGCCACTGGCCGGCCACCGATTCCACCAGCGCGGCATGCTCGTCGCCCCGAGGCGGGGTCCAGCCCATCGAGGCCGGCTGGGTCATGCCGCATTCGGCAAAGCGTGCCTTGCCCAGCGCGGCGTCGAGGTCGGCGAAGTCCACCGTCCACTCGGGGACGATGCGGTAGATCAGCAGGTTCTTGAACACAGGCAGGCTTTGGTGCGGGGCAAAACCCGGCATCCTACCCGCCCGCGGCGGCTTGACAGGTGGCCGCGCAGGCCACCTGTTCCGGCCCGCTCAGGCCGCCGGCGCCGGCGTGCGGATCAGGTGGTCGAAGGCGCTCAGCGCGGCCTTGGCCCCTTCGCCGGTGGCGATGATGATCTGCTTGTAGGGCACGGTGGTGACGTCACCCGCGGCAAAGACGCCCGGCACGCTGGTGTGGCACTTGGCATCGACCACGATCTCGCCAAAGCGGCTGAGCTCCACCGTGCCCTTCAGGAACTCGGTGTTGGGCACCAGGCCGATCTGCACGAACACGCCGGCCAGATCCAGGCGGTGCTCGGTGCCCGAGACGCGGTCCTTGTACTTCAGGCCGTTCATCTTCTGGCCGTCGCCGGTCACTTCGGTGGTCTGGGCGTTCACGTGGATGCTGACATTGGGCAGGCTCTTGAGCTTGTCGACCAGCACCTGGTCGGCCTTGAGCTGGTCGGCAAATTCCAGCAGCGTGACGCTCTTGACCACGCCGGCCAGATCGATCGCCGCCTCCACGCCCGAGTTGCCGCCGCCGATCACGGCCACATCCTTGCCCTTGAACAGCGGGCCGTCGCAGTGCGGGCAGTAGGCCACGCCCTTGTT
>CAYPDO010000276.1:0-6407 GCA_964409495.1 uncultured Bordetella sp. | reverse complement strand
TCGCGCCCACCCAGTTCTACAACAACGTGCCGACGCTCTGCCCCGAGCAGGCGGCCGACATGATTGCCGAGGCCTGCGTCTACAAGCCGGTGCGCATCGCCACGCGCCTGGGCATCTTCGGCCAGGTGCTGCATGCGCTGGTGCCGCGCATCGCGCAGATCGTGATGAACACCACCTTCCGCATGTTCCCCGACAGCGACGCCGCGGCCGGCGCCAAGGGCGAGAAGCCCAAGCTCTCGGCCGAGGCGGTGGCGCTGCAGCAGATGATGCGGGGCATCCACTTCTGAGCCACGGCGCCGCTTCCCACCCCGACGACCGCGGCCCCGATCTGCCGCAGCGGCCGCGCGCCGTCTGGCACCGGCTGGCGGGGGGCGATGCGCAGTTGCTGCTGGACGGCGACTGGCGCGGCGCCGCCGCCAGCGCCGCCGCGCTGCCGCTGGCGCCGGCCGAGTGGTGGCGCGACGGCCAGCCGGCACCGCGCGGGCTGCAGCTGAGTGCCGGGCCGCAGCTGCAGTGGGATGCCGGCCTGCCGGCGCTGCTGTGGCATCGCCTGGCCGACTGGCCGGCATCGCCGCAGGCCGCGGCGCACTGGCAGCTGCAGGGCCTGCCGCCCGGGCTGGCCGCCGGCCTGCAGCTGGCACTGGCGGCGCGGTCGGGGCCCGCGGCCGAACCCCCCGGTGCGGCGGCCATGGCGGCCGCGGCCAGGCCCTGGGCGGGCCGGCTGACCCGGCTGGGCGAACAGGCGCAGCGCCAGGGCCGGCAGTGGCACACCACGGTGGGCTTCGTCGGCGAGGTGCTGCTGGCCCTGGGCCGCCAGCTGGCCGGACGCGGCGACATGCGCGGCAGCGACCTGCTGCTGCAGCTGCTGCGCTGCGGGCCGCAGTCGCTGCCCATCGTGGCGCTGACCTGCGCGCTGGTGGGCCTGATGCTGGCCTACATGGGCGGGGCCCAGCTCGACCGCATCGGCGCCCAGCCCTACATCGCCGCCGTGGTTAGCGTGGGCATGGTGCGCGAGCTGGCCGGGCTGATGGTGGGCGTGATCCTGGCCGGTCGGCTGGGCGCCGCGTTTGCCGCACAACTGGGCAGCATGGCCGCCAACGAGGAGATCGACGCGCTGCGCGTGCTGGGCGTCGAGCCGGTGGGCCATCTGGTGCTGCCGCGCCTGCTGGCCCTGCTGCTGATGGCGCCGGTGCTGTGGGCCTATGCCGCGCTGGTCGGCGTGCTTGCCGGCCTGCCGGCAGCGGTGGGCGTGTACGGCCTGGCGCCCACCGACTACCTGCACCAGGCCTGGGCCGCGATGAACTTCACCCACCTGTGGATCGGCCTGTTCAAGTGCTGCCTGTACCTGGCCCTGCTCACGCTGGCCGGCTGCCGCGAGGGCTTCCACGCCGGCCACAGCACCGAGGCCGTGGGCGACGCCACCACCGCCGCGGTGGTCAAGGCGCTGGTGTGGATCATTGCCGCGGCCACCGTGTCGACCATGGTGTTCCAGAGCTTCGGGCTGTGACGGCCGTGTCCGAGGTGCTGGTGCAGGTGCAGCAGCTGGCGCTGGCCCATGGCCCGCGCCTGGTGCTGCAGGACCTGAGCTTCGAGGTGCGCCGCGGCGAGGTGCTGGCCATCGCCGGCGCCAGCGGCTGCGGCAAGAGCACGCTGCTGCGCCATCTGGTGGGCCTGCAGCGCCCGCTGCGCGGGCGCGTGCTGTACGGCCAGACCGATCTGGCGCTGGCCCAGGGCGCGCAGGCGGCGCAGCTGCGGCGCGGTTTTGGCGTGATGTTCCAGAGCGGCGCGCTGTGGAGCTCGATGTCCGTGGGCGAGAACCTGGCGCTGCCGCTGCGCCTGTTCAGCCAGCTCGACGAGGCGGCCATTGCGCGGCAGGTGCGCTACAAGCTGGCGCTGGTGGGCCTGGATGGCCAGCAGGCACGCTGGCCGGCCGAGCTGAGCGGCGGCATGCGCAAGCGCGCTGCCCTCGCCCGTGCGCTGATGCTCGACCCGCCGCTGCTGTACCTGGACGAGCCCTCGGCCGGCCTCGATCCGGGCAATGCCGCTCGGCTGGACGCGCTGGTGGCGCAGCTGCGGCAATACTTGGGCACCACGGTGGTGTTGGTCACGCATGAGCTCGACAGCGTGTTTGCCGTGGCCGACCGCCTGCTGTTCCTCGACGACCAGACCCAGACCATGACCGCCCTCGACACGCCGCAGGCCCTGCGCGACCACGGCCCGCCCTCGGTGCGCGCCTTCCTGCAGCGCCGCGGAGCGTCGGCGTGAGCGCGGTGGCCCCGGCCCAGGCGCTGCGGCTGGGCGCCTTCGTGCTGGGCGGGCTGGCGCTGCTGGTGCTGGCCATCGTCAGCCTGGTGGGCGGCCATCTGCTGGCCCCCACCGAGCCGGCGGTGCTGCGCTTCCAGGGCTCGGTCTACGGCCTGCAGCCCGGGGCGCCGGTGGTGCTGCGCGGCGTGCGCGTGGGCAGCGTGCGCAGCATCGGACTGCAGACCGATGCACAGGGCCGCGCCTTCGAGATCCCGGTGCGGGTGCAGATCGACCGCAGCCAGATCCGCCTGGCCGACGGCCAGCCCGGCCCGGGCGTGGCGGCCCTGGTGGCCCAGGGCCTGGTGGCGCGGCTGTCGCAGCAAAGCCTGCTGACCGGCCTGCTGTACGTTGACCTGGACCTGCGCCCTGGCGCCGCGCGGCCCCCGGCGCCGGCTGGCGCGGCCGGTGCGGCCGGCCTGCCCGAGATCCCCACCGAGCCGTCGGCCTGGCAGACGCTGCAGGCCCAGCTGCAGGGCCTGGACCTGGGCCAGCTGGTGCGCGATGTGTCGGCCACCGCCGCCGCCGCGCGCACGCTGCTGGCCGATCCGCAGCTGCGCCAGACCGTGCAGCAGCTGGCCCAGGCCAGCCACGCGCTGCAGCAGCTGCTGGCGCTGGCGCAGCAGCGCGCCGGCCCGCTGGACCGGCAGCTGCAGGCCACGCTGGCCGATGTGCGCATCGCCAGCCAGCGCCTGGCCGGGGCGCTGGAGCGCACCGGCGCGGCGGCCGATCGTGTGGGCGGCGCGGCCGAGCGCGTCGGCGCCGCTGCCGGCCGGGTGGAGGCCAGCCTGGCACCCGATGCACCGCTGCCCGGCGCCGTGCTTGGCGCCGCCGAGGCCCTGGGCCGCGGCGCGCAGGCGCTGCAGCAGCTGGGCCAGCAGGCCGCGCCGCCGGCGCAGACCCTGCAGCAGACCCTGCAGGAGGTGGGGCGTGCCGCCCGTGCCCTCACCGAGCTGGCCGAGCTGCTCGAGCGCCAGCCCGACGCCCTGCTGCGCGGCCGCCGCGCCGCGCCCTGAGCGCGCCCGCCGCGCCGGATCCGCCGCCCTCCAGGAGACCGACACCGATGCCCCCGCCGTCCCGGTTCCTGGCGCTGCCGCGCCGCGCCTGGCTGGGCCTGCCGGCCGCCCTGTGGCTGGCCGGCTGTGCCACGTCGCTGCCGCCCTTGCAGCGCCACCGCCTGCCGGCCGATCCGGCCGAGGCCGCCGATGCCATGGACACCGCCGAGGCGGCCGAGGCCGCCGCGCGCGTGCCGGCCCCGGCCGACGCAGCCGGCCCCGAGGTCTGGCAGCTGCTGCCGCTGCGGCTGCCGGCCTATCTTGAGCGTGACCGGCTGCTGCGCGCCGCCGGCGCCGACGGCCTGCACTGGCTGGAGGACCAGCGCTGGGCCGAGCCGCTGCGCGAGGCCGTGCCGCGCCTGCTGCGCCTGGACCTGGCGCGCCTGCGTGGCATGGGCAGCGTGTGGCAGGCACCGCTGCCGCCGGGGGTGGTGGCGCAGCGCCAGCTGCAGCTCGAGCTGCTGGCGCTGGAGCCCGCGGCCGACGGCCGCACGCTGCGGCTGCAGGCGCAGTGGTGGCTGGTGGACCCGGCCGGCCGCCGCGCGCCCGTGGCGCAGGGCGTGCAGCTGCACACCCCGGTGGCGGCCGCGGCCGATGCCCGCGCCCTGGTGGCGGCCCACCGGCGGCTGCTGTGGCGGCTGGCCCGCGCCATCGCCGGGCCTTGACCGGCGGGCCGGCGCGCGCTCAGGGCCTGGCCGGCCGCGCCGCGGCGCGCACCATCGCCTCCAGCTCGGCGCCGCTCTTGTAGTGCGGCACGCGCCAGATCAGGCGGTAGCTGCGCTGCACGAAGCTGTGGCTGCCCTGCACCTCGGTGCGCCAGTAGTGCTCGGCCAGCGCCAGGTTGCGCGCGGGGTCCAGCTCGAACGCCGCCTGCGAGCCCGCGCCACCGAAGATCAGCAGCTTGCCGTCGAGGATGCGCCAGGTGTCGGCGTCGCCGCCCCAAGGAATGCCGTAGACGATGCCGTTGGCGCAGTAGCCGCCGAACTGCGGAAAGTAGCGCTGCGGATCGGCCCGGAACAGCGCCAGGTGCTCGGCGCTGGCAAAGCGCATCGGCACGCCCTCGTGCACCAGGCTGTGCGCCGCCAGCCCGGGCACCGGCCGGCCCAGCGTGAAGTAGGCCACCACGTCGTGGCCACCCAGCAGCAGCATCTGCCCCTGGTCGTCGGGGCGCACATTGGCCGGGCGCCAGGGGCCGGCGGGGTTTTGCGCCTGCATCGCGCTGCAGCCGGCCAGGCCGCTGGCGGCCGTGGCGGCCGCCACGGCCAGGCCACGCAGGGCGCGGCGGCGCGAAAGATCGGGTGCGGGGGTCATCGCTCGGTCTCCATCGGGGTCAGGCCCGCCGGCAGGGCGGACGCCAGGACGTCGGGCACCTCGCCCGGCAGGTCGGCCAGCGGCGCCGGCCAGCCCAGCAGCTGGCTGGCGCGGCGGGTGTGCTGCAGCAGCTCGGCACGGTGGCGCGCGCCCAGGTGCACGATGCCATAGCGGTGACTGCCCAGCCACTTGAAATCGCGCGCCAGCGCCTGGCCGCGCTTGGGCATGGTGTACAGCAGGCTGCCGGCAAACTCGTCGGCCAGCCGCGCGCGCTGGCGGGCGCCCGGCATGGCCGGCACGCGGGCGGGGTCGAAGCTGCGGTAGACCAGGCTGGCGGCGCAGCCGGCGGTGGGCGCCACGCGCGGCAGCGTCAGCGGGTCGCGGCCCAGCGCCAGCGCCAGCGCGATGGCATGCGGATCGATGCCGCGCACGCGCAGGTACAGGTCGCTGAACTGCGAGGCCATGCGCGGGTTGAACTCGATCACCGTCAGCCGGTCGCTGCGCGCGTCGTGGAAGAACTCCATGTTGAACAGGCCATGCGTGAAGCCGGTGGCCGCCAGGAAGCGCTGCGCCACCGCCAGCGCACGCGCCTGCACCGCGGCGGCCAGGCGGCTGGGATGCTCCCAGCGCATGAAGGCCTGGGTGCCGGGGTAGCAGATGGCGTCCACCACGCCCAGCGCATGGGCCTGGCCCTGGTACACCCAGCCGTCCAGGTTGAACTGCGGCGCATGCACCGGCTGCTCGAGCAGCATGCGGTGCGCGCTGCCGGCCTGCGGCAGGCGCTCGCGGCACACCTGCTCGAAGGGCTCGACCAGGCTGCGGATCAGCCACAGTTCGGCCCGGCCGAAGCGGGTGTGCGCCTGCAGCTGCGCACGCGTGTCGACCCGGCGCGCCAGCACCGAGAAGGCCGCCTTCACCGGCTTGACGTACAGCGGGTAGGCCAGGCCCTCGGGGATGTCGTCGCCATAGGCGCAGGGCAGCTCGGCAAAGCGCGGGCAGGCCTCGGGGCACACCTGCTGCAGCACGCGGCGCGCATGCAGCTTGTGCTGCGCCGCCAGGATGGCCTCGGGCGCGGTGCCGGGCAGGCCCAGCTGCTCGGCCACCAGCGCGGCAGCCAGCGCGCCGAAGTGTTCCTGCTGCGACATCACGCCGGCCCAGCCGCGGCGCCGGCCGCGCGCCACCTGCCGGCGCACGAAACGCGCATGCCGGAAGCCCAGCAGGCCCAGGTTGCTGGGAAAGGTGAACAGGTCGAAGCCGGCATGCTCGGGCACGCACTGGCCGGCCAGGCGCTGCAGGCCCAGCAGGTCCCAGTCGAAATGGAACAGGGTGCCGATGCGCGGCGGCGCGTTCATCGTGTCATCCAGCGGCGCAGGGCCAGGCTGGCCAGGTCCACCAGTGCCACCAGGGCCAGCATGGCGATCAGCACCGAGGCCGTGCGCGGCATGTGGAACAGGCCCATGTGGAAGGCCAGCATCTGGCCCAGGCCGCCCGCGCCCACCACGCCCAGCACCGCGGCGGCGCGGATGTTGTTCTCCCAGCGGTACAGCGAGTAGCTCATCAGCTGTGGCAGCACCTGCGGCAACGTGGCGTAGAGGAACTGGCGCAGCGTGCCGCCGCCTTGCACCCGCAATGCGGTCGCCGGGCCCGGCGGTGCGTTCTCGATCGCTTCGGCGAAAAGCCGCCCGAGCACGCCAGTGGTGTGCACCGCCAGTGCCAGCGTGCCGGCAAACGGGCCCAGGC
>CAYPDO010000275.1:0-6409 GCA_964409495.1 uncultured Bordetella sp. | reverse complement strand
GCGCGCTGGGGCTGGCGCCGCTGGTGGGCAGCGAGTTCATCCCCGAGGTCGATCAGGGCTTCACCCAGCTGGCGCTGCGCATGCCCGAGGGTTCGAGCCTGGAGCGCGCCGATGCCAAGGTGCGCCAGGTCGAGGAGATCGTGCTGGCCATGCCCGAGGTGCAGTCGCTGTCCACCTGGGTGGGCGGCGCCGGCCAGCGCAACCAGGCCTGGCTGAACATCGCGCTGAAAGATCGCAAGGAGCGTGAGCGCAGCCAGAAGCAGATCGAGGAGGCCATCCGCGCCCAGGTGACGCACATCCCCGGCGTGGAATCGGCGCTGGGCTTCAACCGGCCGATCTACGTGGCCATCCTGGGCAGCGACCCCGAGGGCCTGGCCAAGGTGGCCACCGACTTTGCCGAGAAGGTCAAGAAGATCCCCGGCACGGTGGACGTGGAGGTGTCGGTGCGCCCCGGCATCCCGGCCTATGCGGTGCGGCTCAAGCCCGCCGCGGTGCGCGAGCTCGGGCTCACCGCGCCGCAGCTGGCCTCCAGCCTGCGGGCCTACGTGAACGGCGAGACCGCCACCTACTGGACCACGCCCGACGGCAACCAGGTGGACGTGGTGCTGCGCCTGAACCAGGCCCAGCGCGAGCGCGTGGAGCAGCTGCGCGGCCTGCCGGTGGCCTTTGCCAAGGACGGCACGCCGATCACGCTGGAATCGGTGGCCACCATCGAGCAGGTGTTCAACCCCGAGGTCATCCGCCGCCAGAACCTGCAGCGCCGCGAGGCGGTGTTTGCCGGCGTGCAGGGCCGCAGCTCGGGCGATGTGGGCAACGACGTGCAGAAGCTGGTCAAGGACACCCAGCTGCCGCCCGGCTACAGCTTCGACGTGGGCGGCCAGACCAAGGAGCAGGAGGAAGCCTTCGCCGGCATGCTGGGCGCCATGGGCCTGGCGGTGATCTTCATCTACATCGTGCTGGCCAGCCAGTTCGGCAGCTTTCTGCAGCCCATCGCCATCATGGCCAGCCTGCCGCTCAGCCTGATCGGCGTGATGCTGGCGCTGCTGTTCTGGCGCAGCACGCTCAACGTGTTCTCGATGATCGGCCTGGTGATGCTGATGGGCCTGGTGACCAAGAACGCCATCCTGCTGGTCGACTTTGCCAACCATGCGCGCAAGGCCGGCGCCTCGGTCACCGAGGCGCTGCTGATGGCCGGCAACACGCGCATGCGGCCGATCATGATGACCACCTTCGCGATGGTCTTCGGCATGCTGCCGCTGGCCCTGGCGCTGGACGAAGGCGGCGAGATGCAGGCGCCGATGGGCCGCGCCATCATCGGCGGCGTGATCACCAGCACCCTGCTCACACTGGTGGTGGTGCCGGTGCTCTACAGCTACCTGGTGCGCGAGCGCAAGCCGGGCCGGGCACCGGCCGCCGATGCCGCTGCGCCGGCCGACGGACCTGCGGGCGCGCCGCAGGCGGGTGGCGCGCTGCCGCCTTTTGCCGCCGCCGACCGCGAGTAGCCGCGCGCACCCGCGGGCGGGGCTCAAGTCGGCGCCGGCACGGCCGATAACGCGAACAGGCCGCAGTTCATGCGGCGCCTTGCCCGGGGCAGTGTTCCAGCCCGGACCTCGGATGGAACCGCCCCATGTTCGCCACGATTCGACGACAGGACCGCCGCTGGCTGCTGGGCTGGCTGGCGGCCATGCTCAGCGCGCTGGCCGCCGCCGCCGGCGCCGTGCACCTGGCCACCCAGCGCCACCTGGCGCGCGACGCCGAGCACGAGGCGCTGCACTATGCGCAGACGCTGGTCAAGGCCGTGCCCGGCCTGCCGGCCTATCTGGCCGGTGGCACCCTCGGGGCGGGCACCGTCGCCGATCTGCGCCGTCTGCGCCACCTGGGCGACGTGTTCCGCTTCAAGCTGTTCGACCGTGAGGGGCGCCTGCTGCTGGTGTCGGATCAGCTCGACGATGCCGCTGCCGTGCCGGCGCGCAGCGAGCGCATCGGCAGCGACCAGGGCGTGCCGGTGGAGCAGGCCCGGACCCTGCTGCAGGGCGGGCGCAGCATCGTCGAGCTGCAGCACGGGCGCGGCCGCGCCGACCGGCCGGCGGTGTATGCCGAGGCCTATGTGCCGGTGCGGATCGACGGCCGCACCGTGGGCGTGGTGGAGGTCTATGTTGACCAGGTCGACCGCGCCGAGCGGGCGCGCGAGGCCTATGCGCAGGTGGCGCTGGCGATGGCCGCGGTGGTGCTTGCGCTGGGCGGGCTGGGGCTGGCGCACTGGTTCTCGCGCCACCGCCAGCAGCGCAGTGCCGAGGCACGCATGCGCTACCTGGCGCGGCACGACGGGCTCTCGGGCCTGCACAACCGCGCCAGCTTCAACGAGGCGCTGGCACAGGCGGTGGAGGCCGGCAGCCGCGGCGAACCGGGTTTTGCCGTGCTGTGCCTGGACCTTGACCGGTTCAAGGAAGTGAACGACACGCTGGGGCATGCGGCCGGCGACGAGGTGCTGCGCCAGGCTGCCGAGCGCCTGCGCCTGGCCGTGCGCCAGGACGACCTGGTGGCGCGGCTGGGCGGCGACGAGTTCGCGGTGCTGCAGCGCAATGCGGCGCAGGCCGTGGCGACAGCCACGCTGGGCGAACGCATCGTGGCCCAGCTGGCGGCGCCCTACGAATGGAACGGCCAGACCGTGCGCTGCGGCGCCAGCGTGGGCGCCACGCTGTCGAGCCAGCCGGTGCAGCCGCCCGACCTGCTGCTGCACCAGGCCGATCTGGCGCTGTACCGCGCCAAGACCTCGGGCCGCGGCTGCTTCAGCTTCTACGACGCGGCGCTGGACGCCGAGGTGCGCAGCCGCCACCAGCTGGTGCGTGACCTGCGCGAGGCCGCCGATCGCGGCACGCTGGCGCTGCACTACCAGCCGCTGTATGCGCGCGATGGCCGCACCCTGCTGGGCTACGAGGCGCTGATGCGCTGGGCCCATCCGCAGCGCGGCAACGTGCCGCCGTCAGAGTTCATCCCGCTGGCCGAGGAGACCGGGCTGATCGTGCCGCTGGGCGCCTGGGCGCTGCACCGGGCCTGCGCCGACGCCATGCACTGGCCCGATGAGGTGTCGGTGGCGGTCAACCTGTCGGCCGCGCAGTTCGAGACCGGCGATCTGCCCGGCACGGTGGCCTCGGCGCTGGCCGCCTCGGGCCTGGCGCCGTCGCGGCTGGAGCTGGAGATCACCGAATCGCTGCTGATGCGCCAGCCCGAGCATGCACTGGCCACGCTGCGCGAGCTGGCCGGCATGGGCGTGCGCATCGCGATGGACGACTTCGGCACCGGCTATTCCAGCCTGGCCTACCTGTGGCGCTTTCCGTTCGACAAGGTGAAGATCGACCGCGCCTTCACCCACGGCCTGGGCCAGGACCCCAAGGTGAACCTGATCGTGCGCTCGATCGTCACGCTGGCCCATGCGCTGAAGATCCGCGTCAATGCCGAGGGCGTGGAGACGGCCGAGCAGATGGCGGCGCTGCAGCAGCACGGCTGCGACGAGCTGCAGGGCTTCATGCTGGGCCGGCCGGTGCCCGGTTCGGCCCTGCCGCAGCTGCGGCCGGCGCCGGCCGGCGTGGCGGCACCCGCCGCCGCGCCCGTTGCGACGCCGGTGCCGGCGGCAGCCGCCGCCGAACTGACGGCCTGACGCCGCCGGCGGCGGCTCAGGCCGTGACGGCCGACTCGTGGCGGTACACGCCGCAGCCCACCACCTGGCGCTGGTCGAGCCGCAGCACATAGGAGGCCTTGGGCTGCACCACGCCGGTCTGCGGGTTGACGATGTCGTACTCCACCCAGCCGCCGGCCTCGGGCACGGCCCAGATGTCGGCCACGAACTTGTCGCCGTCGATGCCGGGGATCTCGTGCACGCGCTTGCCCTCGGTCTCGGGCTTGGCGCCATGCACCACGTAGCGGCCTTCGCGGTCGATCACCCACACGTACAGGTCGCGGTCGACAAAACCCTGTTCGGCCGAGTGCAGCGCGGCGCCCGCGCCGGCCACACCCTGTTGCTTCAGCAGCACCAGCGCACGTTCGACCAGGCTGCGCGCCTCGTCGGCGCTGCCCTGGCGCAGCCGGATCGAGGCCACCGCGCCCGACAGGCGCTGGGCGCGGTCGACCAGCTCATGCGAGGCCACGCTCGACACCTCGACCATGGCCGCGTTCTCGCGCGTGATCTCGTCGAGCGCATTGACGCTGGACGACATCTCCTTCAGGTCGCTGCTCTGGCGCGTGCTGGCCTCGGCGATGGCGCGCAGCGATCCCGACACCTCGCGCACGCCCGACACCAGTGACTCAAGGGCCTCACCCACCTGGCGCGTGCACGCCACCGAGGCGTCCACCTGCTCGGTGGAGCGGGCGATCAGCGTGCGCACCTCGGCGGCGGCGGCCGCCGAGCGCTGGGCCAGGCTGCGCACCTCGGCGGCCACCACCGCGAAACCGCGGCCGGCCGCGCCGGCGCGCGCGGCTTCCACCGCGGCGTTCAGCGCCAGGATGTTGGTCTGGAAGGCGATGCCGTCGATGGTGCCGATGATCTCGCCGACGCGGCGCGATCCGGCCTCCAGATCGGCCATCGAGCCCACCGCCTGGTGCATGGCCACGCCGCCGTCCTCGGCCTGGCCGCGCAGGCGCTCGGTCAGCTCGCTCAGGTGCTGGGCCGACTGGGCGTTCACCGCCACCGCCTCGCTGAGCTGGCCCACGGTGGACACCGCCTGGCGCAGGCTGGCGGCCTGGGCATCGGTGCGGATGGCCAGCATCTGGCTGCCTTGCGACACCTGCTCGCCCGACATGCCCACGCGCACGGCGCTGGTGCGGATCTCGGCCACCATGGCCGACAGCCGGGCGTTCATGCGCTCGACCATCTCGCCGATCTGGCTCAGCTCGTCGCCGCCGCGGATCTCGATGCGGTGCGACAGATCGCCCTGGGCCACCGCGTTCACGCCATGGTGCAGCGTGCGCAGCGCGCCGTGGAAGCTGACGTAGAAGGCCAGCGCCAGATAGGCGGTGAGGGCCATGCCCAGCACCGCGCCACCCAGCTGCAGCGCGGCGGCGCGCTGGATCGAGGCCTCGCGCCCCGCCAGCGCCTGCTGCAGCGCGGCCATGGCCTGGGTCTTCAGCGCGCGGGTGTTGCCGATGGCGGCCGTGGCGGCATCGAAGAACGGGCCCGGTTCGCCGGTGATGGCCTCGGCGCCGAACACCTGGCGCAGCCGTTCGGCCAGGGCCTGCGACTGCTGGCGTGCGGCGGCCCAGCTGTCGGGCTCGGCATGGCCGGTGCGCAACAGCGCGCCGATGCTGAAGGCCACGTCGTCGAGCTGGCGGTGCACCGTGTCGGCGCGGCCGATCAGCGTGGCGCGTTCACCGGCGCTGGCGTCACCGCGGGCCAGCACGGCCGCGCCCTGGCCGCGCGCGGTGGCCAGGGCTTCAAGCCAGGGCACCATGCGCTGCACGCTCAGGTCCATCAGGTAGTAGCTGGCGGCCTCGGGGTCGAGCAGCAGGCCCGAGCGCTCGCCCACATGCAGCACGGTCTGGCGCAGGGTCTCGATCTGGTTGCTGTACTGCGCGAACAGCGCGTCGCGCCGCGCCTCACCCGGACCCTCGAGCAGCGCGCGGGCGGCATCACGCGCCTGCGGCCACTGCGCCGGCATCTCGAACAGCGCGTTGTCGGCATGGACGCGGTCCACCGCGGCCAGCGCATCGAGCAGCGCACGGCCGGCATCGGCCTGGCGTGTGCGCGCCGTGGCATCGCCGGAGAGCGCGCGCATCATCAGGTCGCGCTGGGTTTGCAGCGCCGTCACTGCATCGACCAGGGCCGACACCACGCGTGCGCCGGCCAGTTCCTGGCGCACCACCTGCAGGTCGCTGGCGGCACGCTGGCCCGAGGCCAGCAGCATCACCAGCATCGGCACGGCCAGCAGCAGGCCCATCAGGCCCATCTTCACGGGGATGTTCAGGCGCCGCATCAGCAGCACGCCAGGCCGCAGCGGGGACATTGCCCAGCGCGTGGCGGTTCGGGTCATGACCGGTCTCCAACAACAAGCACACAGACAGCCGGCGGCTGGGCGGCCGGAGTCCCGAGCGATTCTGGAGGGTCTTGCGCCGCACCGATGCGGCGAACTGCGGCCGGCCAGGGCCGCAGTTCGGCCCACCCCGGCTCAGCACTCGACGATGTTCACCGCCAGGCCGCCGCGGGCCGTTTCCTTGTACTTGGTGAGCATGTCGGCGCCGGTCTCGCGCATGGTCTTGATCACCTGGTCCAGGCTGACATGGTGGCTGCCGTCCCCGCGCAGTGCCATGCGCGCGGCGTTGATGGCCTTCACCGCAGCAATCGCATTGCGTTCGATGCAGGGAATCTGCACCAGGCCGCCCACCGGGTCGCAGGTCAGGCCCAGGTGGTGCTCCATGC
>CAYPDO010000274.1:0-6410 GCA_964409495.1 uncultured Bordetella sp. | reverse complement strand
CGGCCAAAGCGCTGGCCGCCGACGACGTGCGCCGCTACGTCACCGGCGAGCTGCTGGCCGAGTGAGCCGAGGAGAACCCCCATGCTGAAGATCGAAGGCATCCACGTCGCCATCCAGGGCGTGGTGGCACTGCGCGGGCTGTCGCTCACCGTGGGCGATGGGCAGATGGTGGGCCTGATCGGCCGCAACGGCGCCGGCAAGACCACCACGCTGCGCGCGGTGATGGGCCACCTGGCGCCCAGCCAGGGCCGCATCAGCTTCGACGGCCAGGATCTGCTGGCCATGAGCCGCCACGCCCGCGCCGCCTCAGGCATCGGCTACATGCCCGAAGACCGCGGCCTGGTGCCCGAGCTCACGGTGGAGGAGAACATCCTGGTGCCGGTGTGGGTGAACAAGGCGCTGCAGGTGGACGAGCGCCTGGCCCTGGTGTGGCGCGTGCTGCCCGAGCTGCGCGAGATGAAGGACCGCCGTGCCATGCTGCTGTCGGGCGGGCAGCAGAAGCTGGTGGCGCTGGCCCGCGCACTGGCCGTGGGCACGCGCCTGCTGCTGCTGGACGAGCCCTTCGAGGGCGTGGCGCCGGCGCTCAGCAAGCGCCTGGGCGAGGTCATCGCCGGGCTCAAGGGCACGGCCGTGTCGGTGCTCATCGCGCAGAGCGATCTGAACCACTCGCGCAGCCTGGTCGACAGCGAGTTCGTCATCGAGCGCGGCGCCAACGTGCTGGCGCAGCCCGCCTGAGCATGGCCGACGATCCCTGGGCCGGCACGCCGGTGCCGGCCATGCGCCACGAGGCGCTGCATGGCGACCGCATCGTGCGCTGCTTCGTCGAGCGGCCGCCCAGCGTGTGGGCCATGTTCGCCACCAGCCTGGCGCGCCGCCCGCAGGCCGAGGCCCTGGTGGCCGGCACGCGGCGCTGGACCTACGCCCAACTCGACGCCGAGGCCACGCGCCTGGCCGCCGGCTTTGCCGCCCGCGGCGTGCAGCGTGGCGAGCGCGTGGTGATGTTCATCGACAACCGGCCCGATTTCGTCACCGTGTGGCTGGCGCTGCAGCGCCTGGGCGCCATCACCGTGCCGGTGGGTGTGCGCGAGCAGCGGCCGGGGCTGAGCTACATCACCCGGCAGTGCGGGGCCGCGGCCATCGTGGCCGATGCCGAGCTGGCCGAGCGCCTGCCCGACGCCGCCGACGTGCCGGCACTGCGCCTGCGCATCAGCGTGGGCGAGGCACCGGGCTGCACACCGCTGGCCACGCTGCAGGCCTGCGGCGACACGCCCCCGCCACCCGCCGCCGTGGCCGAGACCGACGTGGCGGTGATCCTCTACACCTCGGGCACCACCGGCCAGCCCAAGGGCGCGATGATCACGCACCTGAACATCGCGCACTCGGTGTTGCATTACCAGGCCTGCATGCGCCTGGGGCCCGACGACCGCTCGGCCCTGGCCGTGCCCGCCAGCCATGTGACCGGCCTGATCGCGGTGGTGGCCAGCATGCTGCAGGTGGGCGGGGCCATCGTCGTGGTGCCGGCCTTCAAGGCCGAAGGCTTCATCGCGCTGCTGCAGGCCGAGCGCATCACGCACACGCTGATGGTGCCGGCCATGTACAACCTGTGCCTGCTGCACCCCAGCTTCGCCGGCGCGCGGCTCGATGCCTGGCGCGTGGGCGGCTACGGCGGCGCGCCGATGCCGGTGGCCACCATCGACGCGCTGGCCGCGCGCCTGCCCGGCCTGACGCTGCTGAACTGCTACGGCGCCACCGAGACCACCTCGCCCACCACGATGATCCCCTGGGGCCGCACCCGCGCCCATGCCGACAGCGTGGGCGTGGCCCTGCCCGCGGCCGACGTGAAGGTGATGGACGACGCCGGCCGCGAGCTGCCGCCCGGCGAGACCGGCGAGCTGTGGATCGGCGGGCCAATGGTGGTGCCCGGCTACTGGGCCAATCCCGACGCCACGGCCGCCGGCTTCACCGCCGGCTGGTGGCATTCGGGCGACCTGGGCAGCATCGATGCCGAGGGCTATGTGCGCGTGTTCGACCGCAAGAAGGACATGCTCAACCGCGGCGGCTTCAAGATCTACTCGGTCGAGGTCGAGAACGTGCTGATGGCCTGGCCCGGCATGGTGGAGGCGGCCATCGTCGGCAAGCCCTGCCCGGTGCTGGGCGAGCGCGTGCACGCCTTCGTGCACATGGTCGGCGATGACGCTGCCGGCCACCTGGCCGGCGAGGCCCACAGCGCCGCGCTGCGCGCCTTCTGCGCCGCGCGCCTGGCCGACTACAAGGTGCCCGAGGGCATCACCTGGAGCGCGCAGCCGCTGCCACGCAATGCCAACGGCAAGCTGATGAAGCGGCTGCTGCGGGACAGGCTTTAGGCAGCCGGCGTCGGGATACCGCCACCACCCGCCAAGCGGTTTGGCCGGTCGGCCTGCGCGCCGCCGGGCGCTCGCCGGGCCGCGATGCGGGCCAAGCCTGCACTCATCCGCCCGCCTTCTGGCACATGCGGTCCACGTACTGCAGCGCATCGGGCAGCGCGTCGCGGAACACCAGCCATTCGTGGTCGCCGTCGGTGATGCGCAGCTCCACCTGCCTGGGCTGGATCTGGTGCAGGCGCCAGTACAGCTGGGCCGACATCAGCGCGATGCCGAGAAAGTCATGGTCACCCGAGGCAATCCACATCGGCACGCGTGCCTTGCCGGCCTTGTACTTGTCGAGGTGGGCCGGGTAGTTCAGCGCCTTCCAGGTCTCGGGGTCGAAGGCGCCATTGCGCACGAACTGCGGCGTGCGCCGCGCCGCCGAGGTCTCGGGCGGCAGCGGGTCGTAGATCGCCGGGCTGATCACCGCCGCGGCGCAGAACTTCTCGGGAAAGCGCAGCGACAGGTTCAGCGCGCCATAGCCCCCCATCGACAGCCCGCCGATGGCGCGGCTGGGCCGGTCGGTGGCCACCTTGAAGCGCTGCTCGATGCGCGGCAGGATCTCGTCCATCAGCGCCGTCTCGGCCGCATCCACCGCGCCATTGGCCCACCAGGTGCTGGCGCCCATGGTGGGCATCACCACCACCGAGGGGCGGATCAGGCCGCGCTTGATCAGGCCGTCCAGCGTTTCGGTGGCGCCGCCCTGGCGGATCCAGGTCCACTCGTCGCCGCTGGCGCCGTGCAGCAGGTAGATCACCGGGTAGCGTGTGGTGGCGTCGGCATAGCCGTCGGGCAGGTACACGGTGTACTGCGCGTCGCGCTTGAGCGTGGGGCTGGCGAAGCTCTCGCGCACGATGGTGCCGGCCTGTGCTGTGGCGGCCAGGGCGGCGGCCAGCAGCAGGGCGCCCCGCACCGCCTGCCGTGCGGCATGCCCCCACGACAAGAACAGCCGACGCGGCAACTTGGACATGAACCATCTCCCCGGGTTGTTGGATGAATCGTGAGCCGGCGATGCTCCGTCGGCGACGCCAGCGCTGTCAAGGCGCCGCAGCCGCGCCCGCAGCGGGCCGGCCAGGCCGCCCCCTACACTGGCGGCCCCGTGCCTGCGCGCACCCGAAGCATCGACACGCATCCCCACCATGGGCTGGCAAGGCCACCTTGATCTGCACTACCGCCATGACGGCACCCGCAGCACGGCGCTCGACCGCCACCATGGCCCGCTGCGTGTGCTGCAGCGCCTGTACCCCGAGGGCGATGCGGAGTGCCACCACGAGCTGGTGCACCCTCCGGGCGGCATCGTGGGCGGCGACGAACTGGTGGTGACGGCGCGGCTCGATCCCGGCAGCCATGCGCTGATCACCACGCCAGGCGCCACGCGCTTCTACCGCAGCAACGGCCCGCTGGCGGTGCAATCGGTGAGCGCCGAGGTGGCCGGTGGCGCGCGTCTGGAATGGCTGCCGCTGGAGGCCATTGCCTACCCCGGCTGCCGGGTAGAGAACCGGTTGCGCTTCAGCCTGGTGCCGGGCGCGCAGATGATCGGCCTGGACGTGCTGGCATTGGGCCTGCCAGCGGCCGGCGAATCCTTCGCGCGCGGCAGCGTCACGCAGCAGATCGAGCTGCCCGGCGTGTGGCTGGAACGCGGCCGCATCGATGGCGAGGATGCGCTGCTGCTGCAGTCGCCGCTGGGCCTGGCCGGCCACTCGGTGCTGGGCACGCTGTGGCTGGCCGATGGCGCACCGCTGCCACGCCCTTCGCGCGAGGCGCTGCTCGACAGCGCCCGCGCGCTGATCGACGGCCACGCGCTGGCGGCCACGGCCGGCGTCACCGCGCCGGATGAATCGCTGCTGGTGCTGCGTGTGCTGGGTCAGCGCGTGGAGCCGGTGATCGCGCTGCTGCATGCGGTGTGGGCCGACTGGCGGCAACGCCACTGGCAACTGGCGCCCTGCGCGCCGCGGGTGTGGCGCACCTGAACGGCCGTACGATTTGCGTTCAGGCGCGACGCCTGCGGGCCCGGGCCGCCAGCAGGCCCAGGCCGGCCAGCCACAAGGCCGGGGCCTGAGGCTCGGGCACCGCGGCCACGTCGCCGTCGCGCACGGCCACGGCGAACAGGCTGGTGTCCTTGAGGCCACGCATCTGGTAGCCGTCCAGGCTGCTGAAGGCCCACACCTGGTTCGGGTTCGACACGTACTCGACGGACGACCAGTAGGCATAGGCGCGCAGATGGCTGAACAAGGCCAGGTTCGCGTTCTGCTCGGCGCTGTTGAGTTCGGTGTTCAGCACCGGCTGCCCAGGCTGGTTGCCCAGATCCGCCACCATCAGGTGGCTGAGCTCGCCACCGGTGCAGTGGTAGCCATAGCCGGGCGGCGACGAGCAGGTGCCGTCGTCGGGGTCCAGCGTGGGCAGGCGCCAGTCGTCGTGGCCGCCATGGCTCAGCTGCGCGGCCCACTGCTGCGCGGCGTCCCAGGTCATCAGGCCATCGCTGTCATGGCCGCTGGTCTTGGCCAGGTTCATGTCGGCCAGCCAGGTGATGTCTTGGCTGCTGTCGTAGACCATGCCGTTGCCGCGATCAAACAGCGCGGCCTGCGCCGTGCCGTAAAGGCTGAGCACGGCCGCCGCCGCCAGAGTCTTGCGAAATGTCATGGGCCTCCATCAGGGTTGATGGTGCCTTGGTGGCCGGGCGACACACATGGCCCTGCGGAACACCGCCTTGCGTTGTGCGCCCGCCAGCCCTGGGCACCGTGGGGATGCCTGGATTGGAGCGCCGGTGCACCAGCGGTGGGTGACAGGCCGCGGCGAGATGTGTCACGGCTGCAATCTGCGATGCCACCGGCACAAGGAAAATCGCCCGCAGTGCTTGCACACTGCGGGCGATTCACGCACTTGGCGTCCCCTAGGGGATTCGAACCCCTGTAGTCACCGTGAAAGGGTGGTGTCCTAGGCCTCTAGACGAAGGGGACTGAAACTTTCACATCGTTTGAACAGCGCCATCAACGTTTCCCGAAGGAAGGTTGGTGGAGGTAAGCGGGATCGAACCGCTGACCTCTTGCATGCCATGCAAGCGCTCTCCCAGCTGAGCTATACCCCCATTTTGCGGCGATCCGCGGCTTCCACATTGCTGTTTCTGCTGCGTTTCGCTTCAAACGTTTTGCTGTTCAAGCGAGTCCATGACTATAGCATCGGTCTTAAACGCATTGCAAGCGCTCCGCCACAATTTTTTTATCGAACAGCGCAAGCACCGCATCCACCGAGGGCGTCTGGGCTCGGCCGCACACCAGCACGCGCACCGGCATGGCCAGTTGCGGCATCTTCAGCCCGTGCTGGCCGAGCGTGGCCTTCATCGCGGCGGCGATGCCGGCCTTGTCCCAGGTGGCGGCGTTCAGCTGCGCAGCCAGCGTGGCCAGCGCAGGGCGGATGGCGTCGCTGAGGTGTGCGGCGCGCTCCTCGTCGCTGGGCGTCACCGGGGCGAAATACATCGCCAGCCAGTCGGCCAGCTCCGCCGTGGTGCTGCAACGGTCCTTGAACAGCGCGCACATGGCGGCCAGGCGGCCATCGGCCACCGCGGCGGCGGTGTCGGTGATGCCGCGCCTGGCCAGCTGGGTGGCCACCAGGCCCGCCAGGCGCTGGTCGTCGGCGGCCTTCAGGTGCTGGGCGTTCACCCAGGCCAGCTTGGCCGGATCCCATTGCGCCGGGCTTCTGGCCAGGTGGCTGCCGTCGAACCACTGCACCATCTGCGCAAGGCTGAACACCTCGTCGTCGCCGTGGCTCCAGCCCAGGCGCGCCAGGTAGTTCAGCATGCCCTCGGGCAGGTAGCCGGCGTCTTCATAGGCGGTGACACTGACCGCGCCGCGGCGCTTGCTGAGCTTCAGGCCGTCGTCGCCCAGGATGATCGGGCAGTGGCCGTAGTTCGGCAGTGGGGTGCTGCCGGCAATCGCGCGCCAGATGTTGATCTGCCAGGGCGTGTTGTTGATGTGCTCGTCGCCGCGGAAGACATGGGTGATGCGCATGTCC
>CAYPDO010000273.1:0-6420 GCA_964409495.1 uncultured Bordetella sp. | reverse complement strand
CCATCGGAGCAGCCAGTCCACTTTACGCCGTGTTCAGATTTGCGCGGCCGGCTCTAACTGCAGCGCAGCAGCAAGAGGAGTTTGAAGCGGCCGCTTGGCGAGCGCGAGATATCCTGCTTATGCACAAGAACGGGAAAATCAAATCGTTTGAGGCGTTGATGGGCGAAATTCAGGCCGGGCCCCTTACCGCCAAAATCATGCACTGGCTGCTAACTGTTGTACCGAACTGGCAACCCTGGGAAACCAAGCGCGGCATGCTTGACTGGGCAGGTCTCAAGCGAATCGATGGATACTTTCCTTCAGAATCTCCCGCTGTGCTTGATGCGCAGGTCTTCAAAATCGATCCGACCAACCGCACTGCCTCGTTGCAGTTGAAGCGGCTTTATACCAAAGTGCATACGGCAACATTGGCCAAGTTCGGCACGCCACGCAGACCGTACATTCCGGTATCGATCGCGACATCAGAATTGGCCGACATTTTGGCATTTTACCGAGGTGTCGGCCTGCCTGTTCGGCTTTCGTTGACCGTTCACCATTCTCTGGCTACCACCAAAAAGCCAGCGCTGACGGTTGTTTTGACCTGCCCAGTAGAAAACTCAGTAGAGGCAATAAAAGCTGCCGTTGACGCCAAGCTCAAATTCGTGCTGAAACGCCCTGAGCAGTTGGGGCTTTGGGATCAACCCGAAGTCACTTGAGGTCGTTCTCGCCTGCCCTACTGGAATCGCACCAAAGAGACCCCTTCGCTGAGCCTGCGCTGGGGGTGAGCGCGCCGCGCGGAGCCGCAGCAAATCTACCTTGTCCAATCGTCTAAGTTGTTGTCAAGAAACAGTATTTATGGATTGGCTGTGGAGGGGTTGCAATGACAGACGGCATAGCCACTATCGCAGGGGATCATAAACATGTCATAGGGACTTGTTGTCAACGAATAATTTTCTTAACCTAAGTTTAGTTAGTCCCGGCTTTAAATCGGGCACGTTCGACGACCGCGACGAGGCCTAGCCGGCTGTTGCGGCCGCTGAGCGCAAATTATGGGGCAAGGAGATGAATTGAAGTTGTTTGTCCTTTGGGTATTTAATTGCTGATTGCTTGACTAATTATTGGTTGGATGCTGCGTTGGTGCACCTGCGCATGGGTTCTTGAATTTACGCCTCTGTGATATTGCAATTGCCCATCGTCGTGGACTCGACGTTTACCGTTCATCCAGAAGTTTGCCGTGAGTTGGTAGTCGAGTTGCGGCGAAATTCAATCACATTTAATATCTTTGAGTCTCTGGCAACCAGTAGTGCCAACATAATTGACTCGCATGTCTGATGCTCGCCAAACTTTAACTTCAGGTGTGTGCTCGGCGTTGCAGCTTTGAGATTTTGGTGGCAAGTATTTCAGCTGCACTGCAGTCGCAGATAGAGATGTCAATTCCGAGCGCCGGGGTTGATCGCAATGCAGGATTGAAAAGTGAGTGGCGACGGGGTATCGCGGCCGTGGTGTCGAAAACCTGTCGGCCACCTGCTTTGTCCGCCGGGCGTCGGTGGTGTGCAAATACATCTAGGTCGTCGCGAGCGAGGCGTGCCGCAGGTTGTCGCGCACTGTGGTGAGCGCCGCGCCGCCTTGCAGTAGATTCGTGGCAGGTGTGTGGCACGGCCAGTGTGGCGTCGCCTACCGTAGCTTCTCAGAGAGTGCAGGTGACCCGTTCGCCACCACATCGGCAGCTGTGGCGAAGAACCGCTTCACTACCTCCCCTGAGACGGGTTTGAAGCCGCAGGTTGCGGCTTGCTTGTGTGGGAGGCGTTGGTCTCGGGTGCGAGCAAAGGGTCCGGACATGTTGCCGATGCGAAGCTCGCCGTCCAAGCCTTCGCCGGGGGGCTGCCGCGGCCGGAGACCGAGGTCTGGGCAATCAATCCGATGTCGCCGGCAGGCTTCGCGTTGCTGCACGCAGGGTGGCCAATCGGGATCGAGGCCCTGAGCACTCAATGCCTGGTCATCAAGGCTTGACCAAGGACGAGGGCCGCTGCCAATCGCATACGAAATTGGCACTGCGCCCGATGACTGCTGTGCAGCGGTTACTGCACCTTCCGACAGCGTCGCTCACCGACAGCATCCGCTACACAACGAGCATTCGCAGAAGACTTGGCTTGCGGACGACGTCCTGAGAACAGGAATTATCAGGACGTCATTTCGTCCGGAAAATTCGTCCGCCGTGAACGCGTGGCTGACGGAGCGCACCGACAGGCAGGTGGCGGCGCACTGGCCACCAGCGTTGGCTCCGTGGCCACGTCGCTGAACCACCCATCGCCGGATGCGCGCCGCCAGTGCTCGCCGCCTTTCGCCGGCAGGCGAACCAACCCGGCTCTGCTGACCGACGCCTCTTGGAGGGTGGGGTCTGTCATGGCCGTCTCACGCAACGGGTTGCTTGCTTGAGTCAGCAACGCCGCGGCGAGCCACTGGCGGAACCTGCGATCGGGGCTGCCCGGTGACTCCCGGTCGATTCAGAACGCGGCACCGGCACAAGCCAGTGCGATGCCCGGCGGGCTGGCATGCCATGTGCGCCTGCACGCACTCGCGCTCAACGTTCCGACTCGCAAACCGGCAACGTCAGCCGAGCGCTGGCGCATGCTCGATGATTGAGGCTGAGCAGCCATCGATCTGGGCAGGCGGCCGCAGACATGACACGAGGGAGCACACGAATGGCGCGACAACGCAGCGGCGGACTGGCTGAAGACCTGCTGGCGATCTTTTCCCGGTTGCCGTGGTGGGTTGGGGTGGTCACGGCCGTCGTGACCTATGTGCTGCTGCACCGGGTCGCCGAGCAAGTGGTGCCGCTCGAGACGCAACCTGGCCGAGTCGGTGCCATGGCCGCGCAAACGATCTGGAAGACGCTGGCGAATGTCGGCCAGTACCTGGTCCCTGCTCTGGCCCTTGTCGGTGCCGGCGTGTCGGCTTGGCGTCAACGTCAACGGCAGCAACTGGTGACCGACGTGGCGCAGAGCCGCGCCACCGGCGTGCTGGATGGCATGAGCTGGCAGGCCTTCGAGATGCTCGTGGGCGAGGGCTTCCGGCAGCAGGGCTACCAGGTGGCCGAAACCGGGGGCGGGGGCGCCGATGGCGGCGTCGACCTGGAGCTCACCCGGGGTGGCGAGAAGTTTCTAGTTCAGTGCAAGCAGTGGCGCGCGATGAAGGTCGGCGTCGAGGTCGTGCGCGAGCTCTACGGCGTGATGGCTGCCCGCGGGGCCACCGGTGGTTTCGTGGTGACGTCGGGGCGCTTCACGGAAGATGCGGCCCAGTTCGCGCGCGGCCGCAATGTGCAGCTGATCGATGGGCCCAAGCTGCAGGCGCTGATTCGCCAGGGCAAGCCTTCACCGGCACGTGCTGACAAGCCGCAGGCGGGGAGGGCGGCGCCGAGCGCAATGGGTGAATCCAAGACGGAACTGGACTCACTGGCATGTCCCCTGTGTTCGAAACCGATGGTGCGGCGTCTGGCCAAGCAGGGACCGAATGCCGGTAACGCGTTCTGGGGCTGCTCGGCCTACCCGGGCTGCCGTGGAACGCGGTCCTGATTTGCCGCCGACGCGCTCCCAGCAGCCCCAGTTCTCTCTTGATTCCACCCTTCAGGTGCCTGGATGGTCTGACTGCATGCGCCGGGACCAGTCTTCTACGCGCTGAGCGCGCAGGCGCTGCTCGAACAGGCGATGCCAGCTTGGCGGTAGCGGCAGCCGCAACACAGGCTCGATCTGCGCCGGGTCCGTCACGCGGTCGCGGATCAGGGCGAGCAGGTGTGCCACGGTGAATGCCGGGTGAGGGCGGTCGAGCAGGGTCAGGCAGTCTCCGGCCGCGACCTCGCCGGTCTGCTCGACGCGCAGATACCAGCCCGCACGCAACGTGTTCTGCACCCGTGCGGCCATGTCCGGCGTAAGCGTGGCATCAAGGCCGCATTGCCCGTCCGGCCGGCAGTGAGCACGATCTGGTGATCCGTGCCCCGCTTGTAGGTGTGCACTTAACCGGTAGATGCACATCATGGACGGCGAGCGAGTCACCAAGGCCAAGGACAGCCGACGTCGGCACGCCGACGCCTTCAAGCATGCGCTGGTGGAGCGCTGCCTGGTCCCTGGCGCCTCGGTGGCAGCCATTGCGCAGGATGCCGGCATCAATGCCAACCTGTTGTTCAACTGGCGACGGCTGGATCTGCAGGCCGCGGCATCCGCTGGTGCCGGGGATTCTCGCGGCCCGGTGCTGCTGCCGGTGACGGTCGTCCAGCCACCGCCTGTCTTGGCCGCGTCGCCACCTGCAGCATCGACGCCTGCGCCTGCGGCACGTCCACCGGCCGGCAGCATCGAGATCAACATCCGCGGCACAGTGGTGCGGGTGCGCGGCACTGTCGATGAAGCCAGCCTGCGCACGGTGCTGCGGGCTCTGGCCGGCACCGCATGATCGGCCTGCCTGCCAATACCCGGGTGTGGATCGTCGCCGGCCATACCGACATGAGGAAGGGCTTCGACGGCTTGGCCGCGGTGGCGCAGAGCGCGCTGGCTGCCAACCCGTTCAATGGGCACGTGTTCGTCTTCCGCGGCCGGCGTGGCGACATCCTCAAGGTGCTCTGGTTCGACGGCCAGGGGCTGATGCTGCTGGCCAAGCGGCTGGAGCGCGGGCGCTTCGTCTGGCCGCAGGCTGACGCCGGTGGCGTGGTGCTGACGCCAGCGCAGTTGTCCATGCTGCTGGAGGGCATCGACTGGCGCATGCCGGTGCGCACGCACGCGCCCGACCTGGCTGCGTGATCTGGCTGCCTGACGAAGGTGAGTACTGGATGAACTGGCCTCGGTGATCGCCCGGGTGCCCAGGCGTTGCGGGGCTGGGCACAGTGATGTCGTGACCCGCGATCTGCGCCAGCCCGAAGAACTGCCCCAGGACGCCGACGCGCTGCGCCAGGTGGTGCACGCGCGCGATGCCGAGATCCGGATGCTGCGCCTGGTGGTGCAGAAGCTGAAGCTGCAGTTGGCGCGGCGCAACCGGATGATCTTCGGCAGTGCCAGTGAGCGCTTCGCCGACGGCACGATGGCCGCGCCGGGCAGTCTGCTGCAGGGCGAAGTGCTGGATGGAATCGACTCGAAGACGCCGGGCACCGCGGCCGTGTCGCCTGCGGCCAACACGGCAGCCAACGACAAGACGGTCGACCGCAGCCTGCCGGCGCACCTGCCCCGCGAGCCGCAGGTGCACCGCCCCGATGTGACGAGCGCGCACCGCGATGCCCAAGGCCAGCCCTGCGGCTGCGGCGAGTGCGGCGGCCGGCTGCGCGAGATCGGCCGCGATGTATCCGAGCAGTTGGAGTACGTCCCCGGCCGCTTCAAGGTCGTGCGCCATGTGCGCCCGAAGCTGGCGTGCGTGCGCTGCCAGCGCGTGTTCCAGGCCAGGGCGCCCAGCCGCCCGATCGCCCGCGGCCTGCCCGGTCCGGCACTGCTGGCGCACGTGATGGTGAGCAAGTACTGTGACCATCAGCCGCTGTACCGGCTCAGCGGCATCTTCGCCCGGGACGGGGTGAACCTGGACCGCTCGACGCTGTGCGGCTGGGTGGACAAGGGCGACGCGCTGATCGACCCGCTGGTGGCGGCGGTGCGCCGCTACGTGATGGCCAACGACAAGATCCACGGCGACGACACGCCGGTGAAGGTGCTGGCCCCGGGCACCGGCAAGACCCGCACCGGGCGGCTGTGGGTGTACGTGCGCGACGATCGCCCCGCCGGCGACACCTCGCCCCGGGCGGCGTGGTTCGCCTACTCGCCTGACCGTGGGGGTGAGCACCCCCAGGATCACCTGCGCGGCTTCCGTGGCGCGCTGCAAGCCGATGCGTATGCCGGCTGGCCGCCGCTGTACGCCACCGGGCAGGTGCGGGAAGTGGCGTGCTGGGCACATGCGCGCCGGCCCTGGTGGGAGCTGTTCCTCGACAGCAAGCGCAACCCTGACAGCCTGGCGGCCGAAGCGCTGCGCCGCATCCGCCTGCTCTATGACATCGAGGACGAGGTCCGAGGCCAGCCGCCCGAGGTGCGCCGGGCTCAGCGGCAGGCGCGGGCCGGGCCACTGCTCACGGCGCTGCGCAACTGGCTGCAGGAACTGCTGCCGCGCGTGTCGGCGAAGTCGGAGATCGCCCAGGCCATCCGCTATAGCCTTGTCCGGTGGAAGGCGCTGACGCGCTACGTCGACGACGGCAGCCTGGAGATGGACAACAACGCGGCCGAGCGCGCGTTGCGCGGCGTGAGCCTCGGGCGCAAGAACTACCTCTTCATGGGCTCGGACGCCGGCGGCGAGCGGGCGGCGGCCTTCTACAGCCTGGTGGAGACGGCCAAGTTGAACGGGCTGGATCCCGAGGCGTACCTGCGCGAAGTCTTCACCCGCATCGCCGATCACCCGATCAACCGCATCGACGAGTTGCTGCCC
>CAYPDO010000272.1:0-6426 GCA_964409495.1 uncultured Bordetella sp. | reverse complement strand
CCGGCGGCGTCGGCCTCGCGCACCGCCTGCTTCATCTGGCCCAGGATCTGCGGCTCGCCCAGCACCATCGAATCCAGGCCGGCGGCCACGCGGAAGGCATGGCGTGCGGCGTCGCGGTGCTCGCGCACATAGGTGTGGTGGCGCAGCTGATCGGCCGATACCTGGCCATGGCCGGCCAGCCATTCGATGGTGGGGGCCACCAGCTGCGGCACCTCGGCGGCATCGGCGGCCACGTACAGCTCGGTGCGGTTGCAGGTGGACAGCAGGGCCACCTCGGGCGTCTGGCGCACCAGGCGCTGGCGCAGGGCCTGCAGCGCCGGCGGCAGCTGGTCGGGCGCGAACGCGAACCGGCCACGCAGATCCAGCGGCGCGGTGGTGTGGTTCAGGCCGACCGTGAAAACGCTCATGGGCGCGATTCTAGAATCCCGGGCTTTGCCGCGGCGCCCGGGGGGATGGCGCGCCGGTGGTCACGGCTTGACGCAGGTCAAGCATCGAGCCCGGTCTTGCCGGCTTGCAGGATGTCTTATCGGCCGCTGGCCCGCCAACTTCATGGGACCGATCGACGCCTTCTGGCATCTGCTGAACCTGTTCGGCCCGGCCATCGGCCTGGGGCTGATCGCGCCCACGCTGGCCAAGCTGCTGTGGCGCCGCGCGCTGGCCGGCGTGGCCTGGCGCGGGCTGGCGCAGTGGGTGGCCGGCACCGGCGCGCTGGTGACGCTGGCCGGCTTGCTGCTGTTCGGCCGCGATGGCCGCATGGCCACCTATGCGGCGCTGGTGCTGACCACCGCCGCCGTGCTGGGCTGGCGCGGCTTCGTCGTCAGGCGCTGAGCCGGCCGCGCACTGCGCGCCGCCACCGCGCGCCCAGGCCCAGCGCCAGCAGGCCGCCCAGCAGGCTGCTGGCGCTGGCCGGCTCGGGCACGGCCAGCACGTCGCCATCGTGCACGGCCCAGGCGGCGTGCTCCGAGAAGGCCTTGAAGCCGTACTCCTGGTAGCCCTCGGAGAACTGCATCACGCCGGCCTGCTCGGCATCGGCGGCATAGACGTCGCGTGCCCAGTAGCCGCTGTCGCCCAGGCCGCTGAACAGCGCATGGTTGGCGTTGTGCGTGCCGCTCAGCGGCAGGCCTGCGCGGCCACCGAGGGTGACATGGAACTGGTGGCCCAGCTCGCCCGCAGCGGCGGCGCAGCCGTAGCCCAGGCCGGCGCCGTTGCAGGTGGTGTCGATGCCCGGCAGGCGCCAGCCGCTGGTGCCGCCCACGCGCAGGCCGGCCACCCAGGCCTGGGCGGCGGCCCAGCTGAGCAGGCCGTCGCTGGCCGAGGCGCCGTCGTCCTGCACCGAGCCGGCGGCGGCGCCGGCATCGGCCAGCCAGGTGATGCCGAGCGTGGTGTCGTACCAGCCCTCGGCGATGCCGTCGAGGTTCAGGTCGCGGGCCTGCAGTGCGGCCTGGGTCGGCGCGGCGCCGGCCACCAGGCCGGCCAGCACCAGCGCGGCCAGGCCGGTGCGGGTGCCGCGGCGTGGCCGTGGATGTTGGCGTGGGCCCTCGGGCGAGCGGCGGGGCGGGTGGGCAAGGTGGGGATGGGTCATCGCGTACTCCATGGACAAGTGCTTGGGGCCCGCCCGCCCGCCGCGGCGGGCGGCGGGCGCGGCGGTGCTGCGGCGCGGCGGTCTACTGGTCGAGGCGGATGCGGTAATCGAGCACATTGCCCCACACCGGCTTGAAGTCGCAGCCGGTCGGGCGGAAGGCCCACGAGAGGATCGAGCGCGCGCGGCGCGTGGCGCCATCCATCGGCTGCACCAGCGGCAGGTTCTTGTGCGCGTTGGCCACCACGGCGAACTGCCAGGTGGGGGCCGCCGGGTTGTCGGCCAGGTGCACGCTGTCGGTGCCCACCTCGCGCCAGGCATTGGCCGTGGTGTCGTACACGCAGTGCATCACGAACTCGCGGCTGCCCGGCAGCGGTGCCGCGCCGAAGCCGGTGTTGCGGTTGATGCGCACCGGGCAGGCGAAGCTGCGGCGCTGCGGGTCATAGCCGCAGCAGCTCATCTCCTCGTAGGCCAGGCTGCCCTTGAACGGCACCGTGGCGCCGCACTGGCGCGCCGCGTTGTAGAACGTGGCGCCGCCGGTCTCGTCCTTGGCACACAGCGCAAAGTACTGCTGATACAGCGCCTGCTCCTGGGCGTCGCGCGCCGCATCCGGCAGCTTGGCGGCGGTGGCCAGGGCATCCAGCACATAGGCCTTGACGGTGGGCGAGCAGGCGTCCGACTGCGCCTGTGCGGCCGACCAGGGCGCCAGCGCGGCCAGTGCCACGCCGGCGGCCAGCGCCGCCCGCTTCACCGCGGCACGGCGAATCATCTGGGATGGGGACATGGTGATCTCCTGAGGGTTGGGGAAGGTGGGCAACGTGGCCGATCGAAGACCCGCACACGCTGGGTTCACTCTAGAAACCGCCCCCGGTGCTGCGCATGCGCGCTGCCACCCGGATTTCGCGGCGCGCCCACCAGCATTTGCCGGCCGCCGCCTCACGTTTGGTTGCAGCTTGGGCCACGGCCGTCACCCGCGCGGTTGATCGCCGAGCGGCCGGGCGCCCGCAGAATCGCCGCGGAGGCCCAGGCCATGCCCATGCACATCCCCAGCGAAGCGGCGGCGCACGCGGTGCGGCCGCATCTGTCACCCCATCTGCCGCTGCATCTGCCACCCGGTGCCGCCGTCGCCGGCCATGAACTGGTCGAGCGCGACGAGCCGCTGGCCCGCCTGCGCGAGCGCGTGGCCCGGCTCGTCACCGACGGGGCGGGCGGCGGCTGCATCGCGCTGTGCGGCGAGGCCGGCGTGGGCAAGACCAGCCTGCTGCGCGCGCTGCGCGAGGCCGGGCCGGCCTCGCCGGTGTGGCTGTGGGGCACCTGCGAGCCGATGCTGGCACCGCCGATGCTGGGGCCGCTGCTCGATCTGCTGCCGCAGCTGCCGCCCGCGCTGGCGGCGCAGATCCGGGCCGGCGGCCGCCAGTCCGAGGTGCTGGCCGGCATGCTGGCATTGCTGGGCCAGGCGCAGCCGCCGCATGTGCTGGTGGTGGAGGACGCGCATTGGGCCGACGACGCCACGCTCGACCTGCTGCGCTACCTGGTGCGGCGCATGGCCGCCACGCGCGCGCTGCTGGTGCTGAGCTGGCGCGACGACGAACTGCCGGCCGACCACGCGCTGCGCTCGGTGCTGGCCGGCCTGCCGGTGGACAGCAGCCTGCGCCTGCGCCTGGAGCCGCTGTCGGCCGAGGCGGTGGCCACGCTGGCGCGCCGCGCCGGCCGCGATGCCGAGGGCCTGCACCAGGCCACCGGCGGCAACCCGTTCTTCGTGACGGCCATCCTCGCCGCCGGCGCCGACGGCCAGGCCGACGATGGCGCGCCGCCGCCGATGACCGTCAGCGATGCGGTGCTGGCCGGCCTGCGCGGCCTGGACGCGCCGGCGCGTGCGCTGCTCGATCTGGTGAGCCTGGTGCCGGGCACCGCCGCGATCAGCCTGCTGGACGCGCTGCTGCCCGGTGCCGAGGCGGCGCTGGCACCCTGCCTGGCCTTGCGCGTGCTGGAGCGCGACGACGACGGCGTGCGCTTTCGCCACGCGCTGGCGCGCCGCGTGGTGGCGGCGGCGATGCCGGTGCTGCAGGCGCGCGCCTGGCATGCGCGCCTGTATCACCAGCTCGACCCCGCACATGCCTCGGCCGGCCACCGGCTGCACCATGCCGAGCGCGCCGGCCTGCGCGCCGAGATCCAGCAGCTGGCCCCCGAGGCCGCGCGCGAGGCGGCGCAGGCCGCCGCCCACCGCCATGCCGCCGAGCTGTATGCCCTGGCGCTGCAGCATGGCCAGGGCCTGGCGCCGCAGCGCCTGGCGGCGCTGGAAGAAGCCCTGGCCGACGAGTGCCTGCTGATCAACCAGCCGACACGCGCGCTGCAGGCCCTGCAGCGTGCGCAGGCCTTGCAGCAGCGCCTGGGCGACCGCCCCGCGCAGGGCCGTCTGCTGCGTGCCCAGGCCCAGGTGCTGTGGCTGCTGCAGCGCTGCGGGCAGGCGCAGGCCTGCGCCCACCAGGCGCTGCCGCTGCTGCGCGAGGCCGGCGACAGCGGCGCCCTGGCGCAGGCCTATGCCACGCTGGCCCAGGTGCATCTGCACGATGCCGACATCGCCACGGCCCGGGTCTGGGGCCGCCATGCGCTGGCCCTGGCCGAGGGCAGCGGCCAGCCGCGCATCCTGATCGACGCGCTCAACACCGTGGCCTGCAGTGCGCTGCGCGAGGCCGAGCAGGAGGCCGGCTGGGCGCAGCTGGCGCGCAGCCTGGCGCTGGCGCGCCAGCACGAGCTGCATGACCTGGCCGCCCGCGCCTATGCCAACCTGGCCGGCCTGGGCATGGTGCACCGGCGCCTGCCGGACGTGCTGCAGTGGTGTGCCGAGGGCATCGCGTTCTGCCAGAGCCGCGAACTGGCGCTGTACGAGGTGCGCATCCGGCTGCGTCGCGCCCATGCCTGGCTGATGCTGGGCGAATGGCCGCTGGCGGCCGACGAGGCCCAGCGCCTGCTGGCCCTGCCGGCGCTGAACGCGGTGGAGCACGAGCAGGCGCTGTTCCTGGCCCAGCTGCTGGCCCTGCGCCGGGGCGACGACAACGCTGCGTTGCAGGCCTACTGGGCCGATCTGGTGGCCGGGCGCACGCAGCTGGCGGCCGACCCCTGGTATGCGCCGCTGGCGGTGATGCGCGTGGAGGCGGCCTGGCTGCTGGGCCAGGATGCCAGCGCCGCGCGGCTGGCGCGCGAGGCGCTGGCCACCGCGGTGCAGCCCTGGCTGCGCGGCGCGCTGGCGGTGTGGCTGCAGCGGCTGGGCCAGGCCGTGGCCCAGCCGCCGGGGGGTGTGGCCAGGCCCTGGGCCGCCGAGCTGGCCGGCAGGGCCGGCGACGCGGTGGCGCAGTGGGCCGCGCTGGGCTGCCGCTGGGAGCAGGCACTGGCCGGCCTGTGGGCTGGTGAGCACGGGCAGCGCCTGGCGCTGGCCGAGCTGGAGGCGCTGGGCGCACTGGGGCTGGCGCGGCGTGTACGGCGCGAGCTGCGCGCCGGCGGCGCACGCGGCGTGCCGCGCGGGCCCTACCGCGCCGCGCGCGAAGATCCGCAGGGCCTCACCGCGCGCGAGCGCGAGGTGCTCGAGCTGCTGGGCCAGGGCCTGAGCAACCGCGACATCGCCGCGCGTCTGCACCGCTCGGAGCGCACCGTCGAGCACCATGTCTCGGCCCTGCTGGGCAAGCTGGGCAGCCCCGACCGCCACGCCGCGGTGCGGCAGTGGCAGGCCCGGCGCAGTGCCGACAAGGCGGCAGCCTGAGTGTCACGCCGGCTTGCCGGCAGGCCGTCAGCGCGTCACGCGGGCGCCGCTTCAGGCAGGTGCACCCGCGCGCGCAGCGAATGCGGCCGCGCCTCGGTGATCGTCACGTCGATCAGCTGGCCCACCAGGCGCGCGCTGTTGGGACCGCCGTCGAAGTTGACGATGCGGTTGCACTCGGTGCGGCCCATCAGCTCGGCCGCGCTCTTGCGGCTGGGGCCTTCCACCAGGATGGTCTGCACCGTGTCCACGCGGCTGGCGCTGATGCGTTGCACGTTCTCTTCCAGCAGCGCCTGCAGCTGCTGCAGGCGCGCCAGCTTCACGTCCTGCGGCGTGTCGTCGTGCAGGTTGGCGGCCGGCGTGCCGGGGCGCGGGCTGAACACGAAGCTGAAGCTCGCGTCGTAGCCGATGTCCTCGATCAGCTTCAGGCTCCTGGCGTGGTCTTCGTCGGTCTCGCCGGGGTAGCCCACGATGAAGTCGGTGGACAGGCTGATGTCGGGCCGCACCGCGCGCAGCCGGCGGATGATGCTCTTGTACTCCAGCACCGTGTAGCCGCGCTTCATGGCCATCAGGATGCGGTCTGAGCCATGCTGCACCGGCAGGTGCAGGTGGTTCACCAGCTTGGGCAGGCGGCCGTACGCGTCCACCAGGCGTTGAGTGAATTCGTTCGGGTGGCTGGTGGTGTAGCGGATGCGCTCGATGCCGGGGATCTCGTGCACATACTCCAGCAGCAGCGCGAAGTCGGCGATCTCGGCCGTGTCGCCCATGCGGCCGCGGTAGGCGTTGACGTTCTGGCCCAGCAGCGTCACCTCCTTCACGCCCTGGTCGGCCAGACCGGCCACTTCCAGCAGCACATCGTCGAAGGGGCGGTGGATCTCCTCGCCGCGGGTGTAGGGCACCACGCAGTAGCTGCAGTACTTGCTGCAGCCTTCCATGATCGACACGAAGGCCGATGCGCCGTCCACCCGCGCCGGCGGCAGGTGGTCGAACTTCTCGATCTCGGGAAAGCTGATGTCCACCTGCGGCCGCGCCGCATCACGCCGGCGCTGCAGCAGCTCGGGCAGGCGGTGCAGGGTCTGCGGGCCGAACACCA
>CAYPDO010000271.1:0-6430 GCA_964409495.1 uncultured Bordetella sp. | reverse complement strand
ACCTGGCGCATCAGCTCGAGCGCCTGCGCATCGCGCACCAGGATGCCCTGGCGCGCCGCCAGGCCGGTGCCCACCATCAGCGTGGCCGGCGTGGCCAGGCCCAGCGCGCACGGGCAGGCGATCACCAGCACCGACACGGCATGGATCAAGGCCTGGGCCCAGTCGCCATGGAGCAGCCCCCAGCCCAGCAGCGTGAGCAGCGCCACCACGCCCACCGCCGGCACGAAGACCTCGGCCACGCGGTCCACGGTCTGCTGGATCGGCGCCTTGCGGGCCTGGGCCGATTCCACCAGCGCGACAATGCGCGACAGCATGCTGGCGCCGCCCACCGCGGTGGTGCGCACCGCCAGCAGGCCCTCGCCGTTGATCGCGCCACCGGTCACGCGGTCGCCTGGCGCCTTGGCCACCGGCAGGCTCTCGCCGGTGAGCAGGGATTCGTCGACATGGCTGCGGCCTTCGAGCACCTGGCCGTCGGTGGGCAGGCGTTCACCGGGGCGCACCAGCACCACGTCGCCCGGCTGCACCTGGGCCACCGGCACCACGCGGGTGCTGCCGTCGGCGCCGCGCAGTGCGGCGGTGTCGGGGCGCAGCGCGCGCAGGCTGTTCAGTGCCCCCAGCGTGCGCTGCTTGGCGCGCGCCTCGAGCCACTTGCCGAACAACACCAGCGTGATGACCACGGCCGCGCTTTCGAAGTAGAGGTGCGGCATGCCCGCCGCATCGCGCCACCACAGCGCCAGGCTCAGGCCGTAGGCGGCGCCGGTGCCGGTGGCCACCAGCAGGTCCATGTTGCCGGCGCCGCTGCGCAGCGCCTTCCAGCCGGCCACGAAGAAGCGCGCACCGAAGCCGAACACCACCGGCGTGGCCAGCAGCCACTGCCACAGCGCCGGCAGCATCCAGTGCGCGCCGACCAGGTCGCCCAGCATCGGCAGCACCAGCGGCGCGCTCAGCAGCGCGGCGGCGGCCACCTGCCAGCCATGCAGGTCGCCGCGGCGCGGGCCGGCCGTGGCCATGGCGTCGTCGATGGGGGCCGCCTGATAGCCGGCGCGGCGGATGGCCTGCAGCAGCGCCGCATCGGCCGCGCTGCCGGCCAGCCGGCGCACACGCGCGCTGCTGGTGGCCAGGTTCACGCTGGCCTGCAGCACGCCGGGCACGCGCGCCAGCGCCTTCTCCACCCGGCCCACGCAGCTGGCGCAGCTCATGCCATCCACGCGCAGGTCGCGCGATTCTTCAGGAACGCTGTAGCCGGCCTGGGCCACCGCGGCCTGCACCGCCGGCAGGCCGGTGACGGCAGTGGCGGCGTCGAACACCAGGCTGGCCTGCTCGGTGGCCAGGTTCACCTCGGCCGTGCGCACGCCGGGCACGCGGCGCAGGGCTTTCTCGACCCGGCCCACGCAGCTGGCGCAGCTCATGCCGTCGATGGGCAGGGTGAGGGTGCAGGTGTCATCCATGCCCGTCATGCTAGACCTTGCCATGGTGGCAAAGTAAAGCCTGCCGTTCTTGCCGAACTTTTCCAGGAGCCTGACATGAATTTCCCCCGAAGCGCCTTCGGCGCCTCCCCCCCAGGGGGGCACCGCCAGCGGCCCGGCGAAGCCGGTTCCGCGGCGGTTGCTGGGTTGCGCCTGATGCATGCTGTGAGGGTCGCGCGAAGCGCGGTGGAGCAACTGACATGATCGAACTCACCCTGCCCACCATGACCTGCGGCCACTGCGTGCGCACCGTCACCGAGACCGTGCGGCGCGTCGACGCCGACGCGCAGTTGGAGATCGACCTGCCCACGCACCGGGTTCAGATCGACTCGCCCAAGGCCGCGGCCGAATTCATTGCCGCGCTGACCGAAGAAGGCTACGCGCCCGCCTGATGCACCGCGCCGGGCTGCCTACACTGCGCGCTCCCTGTTCGGTCTCGCGTGGAGTGTGTGCATGAAGCGTTCCTGGCTCTCCTGTCTGCTGCTGATGCTGGCCGCGCTGGCGATGCCTGGCGCGCCGGCTCTGGCGCAGAGCTTTCGCTGGGCCAGCCAGGGCGATCCGATGACCATGGATCCGCACTCGCAGAACGAGGCGCTGACCAACAGCGTCAACCAGCAGGTGTACGAGCGCCTGGTGGGGCGTGACCGCAAGCTGGCCATCGTGCCCTCGCTGGCGGTGTCGTGGAGCCAGCCGCAGCCGCTGGTGTGGCGCTTCAAGCTGCGGCCCCAGGTGAAGTTCCACGACGGCACGCTGTTGACCGCCGACGATGTGGTGTTCTCGGTGCAGCGTGCGCGCGAGCCCACCTCACAGATCAGCACCTATGCGGCCGCGCTGGGCGAGGTGCTCAAGGTGGACGCGCTGACGGTGGAATTCCGCCTGAAGGCCGTGAACCCGGTGTTCCTGGAGCACCTGGACACCGTGTTCATCATGAGCAAGGCCTGGTGCGAGGCCCACCGCAGCGTCAGGCCGCTGGACTACAAGAACCGCGAGGAGACCTACGCCTCCACCCATGCCAATGGCACGGGCCCGTTCATGCTGGTCAGCCGTGCGCCGGGCATCAAGACCGTGCACCGGCGCAACCCGGCCTGGTGGGGCTGGGGCACGGTGGCCGAGGGCAATGTGCAGGAGGTGGTCTACACGCCCATCGCCAACGACGCCACGCGCCTGGCGGCGCTGATCTCGGGCGAACTGGATTTTGTGCATGACCCCGCGCCACGCGACATCGCGCGCCTGCGCAGCGTGGCCGGCATCAAGGTGGTGGAGGGGCCCGAGAACCGCATCGTGTTCTTCGCCATGGACCAGGGCCGCGACCGGCTGCTGCATGCCAAGGTGCCGGGCGACCGCAACCCGTTCAAGGATGTGCGCGTGCGCCGTGCGCTGTACCAGGCCATCGACGTGGAGGCGCTGCGCGGCAAGCTGATGAACGGCCTGTCGGCGCCCACCGGCAGCATGACGCCTTCGGCCATCGCCTCGTACCACGATCCCGCGCTGGAAAGCCGCTACCCCTTCGACCTGGCCGCCGCGCGCCGCCTGATGGCCGAGGCCGGCTACGCCGAGGGCTTCGAGCTCACGCTCGACTGCCCGAACAACCGCTACATCAACGACGAGGAGATCTGCCAGGCGGTGGCGGCGATGTGGGCGCAGCTGAAGCTGAAGGTGAGGGTCAGCGCGATGCCGCGTTCGCTGTACTTTCCGAAGGTGGAGAAGATGGACGTGAGCCTGTTCATGTACGGCTGGGGCGGCGCCATCACCGATGCCGAGACCACGCTGACGCCGCTGATGCGCAACCGCGGCGACAAGGGCGTGGGCCTGTACAACTACGGCAACGTGAGGAACGACAGGTTCGACACGCTGGCCGCGCAAAGCAGCGTGGAGGCCGACCCCAAGAAGCGCGAGCAGCTCATCAAGGCCGCGCTGCTGGAGTGGAAGGAGCAGTTCCACTCGCTGCCGCTGCACCGCCAGGTGATCCCGTGGGCCATGAGCAGCCATGTGGACATGGTGCACCGGGCCGACAACTACGTGGCGCTGGAGTGGGTGACGCTGCGCGGCAGGCCCTGAACAACAGGCCCGCCGCGGCGGGCCACTCAGCGCTGGCGGCGGCGCTTGAGCATCATCAGCCCGGCCAGGCCGGCGCCCAGCATCAGCATGCTGGCCGGCTCGGGCACGGCGCCGATGTTGGTGACCGGCAGGTTCACCGCATCAGGCGCGAAGTCCGAGATCTGGCCAAAGCCGCCGGGCAGCGTGCCGTCGCGCGGCCACAGGTTCCAGGTGTAGTCGGTCTTGGCATAGCCGGTGCTGGGCAGCCAGCTGCCGTCGATCTGGCCGATGATGGTGCTGCCCACCACGGCCGCGCTGCCGGCGGCCAGCGTGTGCACGCTGCCGCCGGTCAGGTCGCGCACCATGCCCGAGCCGTTGGCGTTGAGGATCACCACGGCATCGAACAGCACGCCACTCACGCCGTCGGCGGCAAAGCGCGCGGTGCCGGCACCGCGGTTCACGCCCCAGACGTAGAAGCCGCCGGCCGACAGGCCGATGTCGGCGTTCATGGTGCCGGAGAACACGAACCTGTCGGTGCTCTGGTTGTAGGTGACGAAGCTGCCGACGACATCCAGGTCGCCGAGCGTGCTGCCGGTGTAGCCGGCCACGTAGTCGCCGGTGGCGTCGCTCACGCCGATGGCGTGCGCGCCGGAGGCTGCAATGGCCAGCATGGCCGCCGCGAGCGGGCGCAAGAGTGTGCGCAGATGCATGGGGATTCCTTCCTGATGGGCTGGCGGCCGCCGGCGTGCGGATGGCCGCTGGGTCACGGCGACCGCCGGGGCCGGCGGCCGGAGGGCCGGTGGCCTTCATCAGGGTCTACGTGCGCCAGGCGCCGCCGCATCCTGCCCGTGCGCGGCACGGGCCCCTTGTTCGTGGGGGGCTCAGCGCGTGGCGCGGCGGCGCACGGCGTCGAGGTAGGCGTGGCCATCGGGCGGGCGGCCAGCAGTTCCACCGCCTGGCGGATGCCGCTGGGCTGGTCGATGCTGCACTGCTCGCTGATGCTCAGGTGCATGGCCAGGTGCAGGAAGGGGTTGGTGCGGCCGTCGTCCACCGTGTAGACGGCGGCCAGCGCGGCCTCCAGGTCGGCCAGATCGGCGTGGTACTCGGGGTGTTCGGCGATCCAGCCGCCGGCCAGGGTTTCCATCGGCGTCAGCGGCACGCCATCGCGCTGCTTGCGGAAGGTCTCGCAGAAGAAGCGACGGACGTCGTGCTGGCTGGGCTGGAACATCCCACAATTGTCGCGTTCCTTGGATGTCCCCGTCGACCGACTCTGTGCTGCCCGTCATCACCGATCCCGCGTTCTACGCGGTGGCCGTGCCCGCCGTGCTGCTGGTGGGCCTGAGCAAGAGCGGCTTCGGCGCCGGCTTCGGCGCGTTGGGCGTGCCGCTGATGGCGCTGGCCGTGCCGGTGCCGCAGGCCGCGGCCATCATGCTGCCGCTCTTGGCCATCATGGATGTGCTGGGCCTGAAGGCGCTGGCGCGCGAGGCCGATGCGCAGCGCCTGCGGCTGCTGCTGCCGGCCGGGCTGGCCGGCATCGTCATCGGCTGGCTGCTGTTTGGCGTGCTGCCGGCCAAGGCCGTGGCCGGCATCGTGGGCGTGGTCACACTGCTGTTCCTGGCCATCCGCACACTGTTTCCGCCGCGCGCCGATGCGCCAGCGCCGGGCCGGATGGCGGGCTTCCTGTTTGCCACGGTCTCGGGCTTCACCAGCTTCGTGGCCCATGCCGGCGGGCCGCCGATCGGCTTCTACATGCTGCCGCTGAAGCTGGCGCCGATCACCTTCACGGCCACGCTGGCGGTGTTCTTCGCGGCCATCAATGCCGCCAAGTGGCTGCCCTACGGCCTGCTGGGCCTGATCGATGTCACCAACATGGGCACGGCCCTGGTGCTGGCGCCGGTGGCGCCGCTGGGCGTGTGGCTGGGCGTGCGCATCGTGCGTGTGATCCCGCAGGCGCTGTTCTACCGGCTGTTCTCGCTGGGCATGCTGCTCACCGGCCTCAAGCTGGTGGCCGATGCGCTGAACTGACCCCCCCGCAGCGGCTTCGCTGCCGCCACGGCGAGCACTGGCCGGCGCCGGCTCAGTGCTCGTCGCCGCCGTGCCAGCCGCGGCGGCTGCGCTTGGCGGCCTGTTCGGCGCGCTCCTGCGCCCACATGGCCTCGAGCTGCTGGCGGCCCTGCTTGGCCACGGCGATCAGCTGCTGCTCGTCGCCTAGGTGCGCGCGCATCTGCTCGATCAGCGCCACCGTGTGGCGGCGAAAGCGCAGCGCCTGGTTGCGCGCGGCATGCGGCTGCCAGCCCAGCAGCTCCAGCACATGGCGGCCGCTCATCAACGAGGCATCCAGCGTCTCGCGCTCGATCAGTTCGATGCCCAGCGCGCGCAAGCGCAGGTAATGCGTGACATTGCGCGCCCGCGCCACCACCACCAGCTGCGGGAAATGCTCGCGCACCAGCGCGGCCACGCCCACGCTCTGCTCGATGTCGTCGATGGCCAGCACGAAGACCCTGGCCTCGGCGGCACCGGCCATGCGCAGCAGGTCGAGCCGGCTGGCATCGCCGTAGAACACCTGCCAGCCGAAGCGGCGCACGGCCTCCACCTGCTCGGCATCGTGTTCCAGCACGGTGGCGGCCAGGCCGCTGGCGTTCAGCAGCCGGCCCACCACCTGGCCGAAGCGGCCGAAGCCGGCAATGATCACCGGCGCGGCCTGCGGCGTGCTCAGGCGGGCCTCGGGCGGCAGTTCGGGGCGCGGCGCGCGCGCGGCCAGGCGCGGCAGCCACCAGCGGTCGGCCAGCGGCAGCAGCAGCGGCGTGGCAAGCATCGAGATCGCCACCGCCGCCACCAGGAATGAGCTGGTGGCGCCATCGATCACGCCGGCCTGCTGCGCCGCCTGGAACACCACGAAGCCGAATTCGCCGCCCTGGGCCAGCAGG